>NZ_MECT01000111.1:0-78668 GCF_001722145.1 Shigella sp. FC1544 | reverse complement strand
TTTCTGGTGCGTACCGGGCTGAGAGGCGGTGTAAGTGAACTGTAGTTGCCATGTTTTACGGCAATGAGAGCAGAGATAGCGCTGATGTCCGGCAGTGCTTTTGCCGTTACGCACCACGCCTTCAGTAGCGGAGCAGGAAGGGCATCTGATGGAAATGGAAGCCACGCAAGCACCTTAAAATCACCATCATACACTAAATCAGTAAGTTGGCAGCATTACACCGCGGGCCTACCTTACCTGATTGCGCATTCACAACGCTTTCAGAAAAGTCCATAAAGCCGCGATGAACCTCAGTTAAGAAAATTATGGTCTACACTGAAAATTACATCGAATTCTAATGGGTGATCATATGTTTAACCGACCGAACCGCAACGACGTTGATGATGGCGTGCAGGATATCCAGAATGATGTCAATCAATTAGCTGACAGCCTCGAATCTGTATTGAAGTCCTGGGGCAGCGACGCCAAAGGGGAAGCTGAAGCCGCACGCAGTAAAGCTCAGGCGTTGATGAAAGAAACCAGGGCGCGAATGCATGGTCGTACTCGCGTCCAGCAAGCCGCGCGCGATGCCGTTGGCTGCGCGGATTCTTTTGTTCGTGAAAGACCCTGGTGTAGCGTGGGTACAGCAGCTGCGGTAGGTATTTTTATCGGCGCACTGTTAAGCATGCGCAAATCGTAGTGCAAAAATGATAATAAATACGCGTCTTTGACCCCGAAGCCTGTCTTCGGGGTTTCTTTTTGCCTGGTGAATCACAAAAATCCCCCTCTCCCGTCACGCTCATATCCAGGGTAATTTCGATCACTATTTGCTATATATTGTGTAGTTGAATCTTTTTTCAACTACATCTAGTATCTCTGTATCAACAGAGAGACAACCCGACGCGTATCATCGCGCCGTATCTTCATTTTAAACGGAAATACGAATCATGCGCATAACTATTTACACTCGTAACGATTGCGTTCAGTGCCACGCCACCAAACGGGCGATGGAAAACCGGGGGTTTGATTTTGAAATGATTAATGTCGATCGCGTTCCTGAAGCAGCGGAAGCGTTGCGTGCTCAGGGCTTTCGTCAGTTGCCGGTAGTGATTGCTGGCGATCTTAGCTGGTCTGGTTTCCGTCCGGACATGATTAACCGTCTGCATCCAGCGCCACACGCGGCCAGTGCATGAGCCAGCTCGTCTACTTCTCCAGCAGCTCCGAAAACACGCAGCGTTTTATCGAACGTTTAGGTCTGCCCGCGGTGCGCATCCCGCTCAATGAGCGGGAACGGATTCAGGTAGACGAGCCTTACATCCTGATCGTGCCCTCTTACGGCGGCGGCGGTACGGCTGGCGCGGTGCCACGACAGGTAATTCGCTTTTTAAACGACGAGCACAACCGGGCGTTGCTTCGCGGCGTTATTGCTTCTGGTAATCGCAACTTTAGTGAGGCGTATGGCCGCGCCGGAGATGTGATTGCCCGGAAATGCGGCGTGCCGTGGCTGTACCGTTTTGAACTCATGGGTACGCAAAGCGATATCGAAAACGTTCGTAAAGGAGTAACCGAATTTTGGCAACGACAACCGCAGAATGCCTGACGCAGGAAACGATGGATTACCACGCGCTGAATGCGATGCTTAACCTCTACGATAGCGCAGGTCGCATTCAGTTCGATAAAGACCGCCAGGCCGTTGACGCCTTTATGGCGACGCATGTGCGTCCGAACAGTGTGACCTTCAGTAGCCAGCAGCAGCGCCTGAACTGGCTGGTCAACGAAGGTTACTATGATGAAAGCGTTCTTAATCGCTACTCTCGCGACTTTGTCATTACGCTGTTTGCCCACGCACACACCAGCGGTTTTCGTTTCCAGACATTCCTCGGGGCATGGAAGTTTTACACCAGCTATACGTTGAAGACATTCGACGGTAAACGTTATCTGGAAGATTTTGCCGATCGAGTCACGATGGTGGCGCTGACGCTGGCACAAGGCGATGCGACGCTGGCGTTGCAACTGACCGATGAAATGCTGTCAGGACGCTTTCAGCCAGCCACGCCGACATTCCTCAACTGCGGTAAGCAGCAGCGCGGCGAACTGGTTTCCTGTTTTCTGCTGCGTATTGAAGACAATATGGAGTCGATTGGCCGGGCGGTAAATTCCGCACTGCAACTGTCGAAACGCGGCGGCGGCGTGGCATTTTTGCTGTCGAATCTGCGAGAAGCGGGCGCGCCAATTAAACGTATTGAAAATCAATCTTCTGGCGTAATTCCGGTGATGAAAATGCTGGAAGACGCATTTTCCTATGCCAACCAACTCGGCGCGCGTCAGGGGGCAGGTGCAGTCTATTTACATGCTCATCATCCCGATATTCTGCGTTTTCTCGATACAAAACGGGAAAATGCCGACGAAAAAATCCGCATTAAAACACTGTCGCTGGGCGTGGTGATCCCGGATATCACTTTCCATCTGGCAAAAGAGAATGCGCAGATGGCGCTGTTTTCGCCCTATGACGTTGAGCGAGTTTATGGCAAGCCGTTTGCCGATATCGCCATCAGCGAACACTATGACGAACTGGTTGCCGATGAACGCATCCGCAAAAAATACCTCAACGCCCGTGATTTCTTCCAGCGGCTGGCAGAAATCCAGTTTGAGTCCGGCTATCCCTACATCATGTATGAAGACACGGTAAACCGTGCTAACCCTGTCGCCGGGCGCATAAATATGAGTAATCTCTGCTCAGAGATTTTGCAGGTCAACTGTGCCTCAGAGTATGACGAGAATCTCGACTATGCCCGCACAGGCCATGATATCTCCTGCAATTTAGGTTCGTTGAATATTGCGCACACCATGGATTCCCCCGATTTTGCCCGCACGGTAGAGACTGCGTGCGCGGTTTAACGGCGGTGTCAGATATGAGTCATATCCGCAGCGTGCCGTCCATCGAAGCTGGAAATGCCGCCTCACACGCCATCGGACTGGGGCAGATGAATTTACACGGCTATCTGGCGCGAGAAGGCATCGCTTATGGTTCGCCGGAAGCACTGGATTTCACCAATCTCTATTTCTATGCCATCACCTGGCACGCACTGCGTACCTCGATGTTGCTGGCGCGCGAACGCGGTGAAACCTTCGCCGGGTTCAAACAGTCACGTTATGCCAGTGGTGAATATTTTAGCCAATATCTGCAAGGTAACTGGCAGCCGAAAACGGCGAAAGTTGGCGAACTGTTTGCCCGCAGCGGTATTACGTTACCTACCCGTGAGATGTGGGCGCAACTGCGCGACGACGTGATGCGCTACGGCATTTATAACCAGAATCTTCAGGCGGTGCCGCCAACCGGTTCTATCTCTTATATCAACCATGCTACGTCGAGTATTCATCCGATTGTGGCGAAAGTAGAGATACGCAAAGAGGGCAAAACAGGACGCGTTTACTACCCTGCCCCGTTTATGACTAACGAGAATCTGGCGCTGTATCAGGATGCTTACGAAATCGGCGCAGAAAAGATCATCGATACCTACGCCGAAGCGACTCGCCATGTCGATCAGGGGCTGTCGCTGACGCTGTTTTTCCCCGATACCGCCACCACTCGCGATATCAACAAAGCGCAGATTTACGCCTGGCGCAAGGGTATCAAAACGCTCTATTACATTCGCCTGCGTCAGATGGCGCTGGAAGGCACTGAAATTGAAGGCTGCGTCTCCTGTGCACTTTAAGGAATATCTATGAAACTCTCACGTATCAGCGCCATCAACTGGAACAAGATATCTGACGATAAAGATCTGGAGGTGTGGAATCGCCTGACCAGCAATTTCTGGCTACCAGAAAAGGTGCCGCTGTCGAACGATATTCCTGCCTGGCAGACATTAACTGTCGTAGAACAACAACTGACGATGCGCGTTTTTACTGGCCTGACGCTGCTCGACACGCTGCAAAATGTTATCGGCGCGCCTTCGCTGATGCCCGATGCACTCACGCCTCATGAAGAAGCGGTATTATCGAATATCAGCTTTATGGAAGCGGTTCATGCCCGCTCTTACAGTTCGATTTTCTCGACGCTGTGTCAGACCAAAGATGTCGATGCCGCCTACGCCTGGAGTGAAGAAAACGCACCGTTGCAGCGAAAAGCTCAGATTATTCAGCAACATTATCGCGGTGATGATCCGCTGAAAAAGAAAATCGCCAGTGTGTTTCTTGAATCTTTTTTGTTCTATTCCGGTTTCTGGCTGCCGATGTATTTTTCCAGCCGCGGAAAGCTGACCAATACCGCAGATCTGATCCGTCTGATTATCCGCGATGAAGCAGTCCACGGTTACTACATAGGCTATAAATATCAGAAAAACATGGAAAAGATATCTCTGGGACAACGTGAAGAGTTGAAGAATTTCGCCTTCGATTTGTTGCTGGAACTCTACGACAACGAGTTGCAATACACCGATGAGCTGTACGCCGAAACCCCGTGGGCTGACGATGTGAAAGCGTTTCTCTGTTACAACGCCAATAAGGCTTTGATGAATCTGGGCTACGAACCGTTATTTCCCGCAGAAATGGCGGAAGTGAATCCGGCAATCCTCGCCGCGCTTTCGCCGAATGCCGATGAAAATCACGATTTCTTTTCCGGTTCAGGCTCCTCTTATGTGATGGGGAAAGCGGTTGAAACAGAAGATGAAGACTGGAATTTCTGAGGGTGTTATTTTCAAAAATATCACTACCCGCAGCAGGGAAATAATTCCCGCCAAATAGCTTTTTATCACGCAAATATTCTGTAGTGATCTACACTGAGACTCTGTTGCATTATTCGCCTGAAACTACAATATTCAGGCGTTTTTTCGCTATCTATGACAAAAAATATCAACTTTTCTCGATTTGCTCTCAGCCCTTATATCACGGGAAATTCCGGCGATTTGCTCGCATCAATATTCATGCCACATTTGCCCTCAGGGGTTGCCTCAGATTCTCAGTATGTTAGGGTAGAAAAAAGTGACTATTTCCATTGGGTAATATATCGACATAAACAAATAAAGGAATCTTTCTATTGCATGGCAATTAAATTAGAAATTAAAAATCTTTATAAAATATTTGGCGAGCATCCACAGCGAGCGTTCAAATATATCGAACAAGGACTTTCGAAAGAACAAATTCTGGAAAAAACTGGGCTATCGCTTGGCGTAAAAGACGCCAGTCTGGCCATTGAAGAAGGCGAGATATTTGTCATCATGGGATTATCCGGCTCGGGTAAATCCACAATGGTACGCCTTCTCAATCGCCTGATTGAACCCACCCGCGGGCAAGTGCTGATTGATGGTGTGGATATTGCCAAAATATCCGATGCCGAACTCCGTGAGGTGCGCAGAAAAAAGATTGCGATGGTCTTCCAGTCCTTTGCCTTAATGCCGCATATGACCGTGCTGGACAATACTGCGTTCGGTATGGAATTGGCCGGAATTAATGCCGAAGAACGCCGGGAAAAAGCCCTTGATGCACTGCGTCAGGTCGGGCTGGAAAATTATGCCCACAGCTACCCGGATGAACTCTCTGGCGGGATGCGTCAACGTGTGGGATTAGCCCGCGCGTTAGCGATTAATCCGGATATATTATTAATGGACGAAGCCTTCTCGGCGCTCGATCCATTAATTCGCACCGAGATGCAGGATGAGCTGGTAAAATTACAGGCGAAACATCAGCGCACCATTGTCTTTATTTCCCACGATCTCGATGAAGCTATGCGTATTGGCGACCGAATTGCCATTATGCAAAATGGTGAAGTGGTACAGGTCGGCACACCGGATGAAATTCTCAATAATCCGGCGAATGATTATGTCCGTACCTTCTTCCGTGGCGTTGATATTAGTCAGGTATTCAGTGCGAAAGATATTGCCCGCCGGACACCGAATGGCTTAATTCGTAAAACCCCTGGCTTCGGCCCACGTTCGGCACTGAAATTATTGCAGGATGAAGATCGCGAATATGGCTACGTTATCGAACGCGGTAATAAGTTTGTCGGCGCAGTTTCCATCGATTCGCTTAAAACCGCGTTAACGCAGCAGCAAGGTCTTGATGCGGCGCTGATTGATGCGCCGTTAGCAGTCGATGCACAAACGCCTCTTAGCGAGTTGCTCTCTCATGTCGGACAGGCACCCTGTGCGGTGCCCGTGGTCGACGAGGACCAACAGTATGTCGGCATCATTTCGAAAGGAATGCTGCTGCGCGCTTTAGATCGTGAGGGGGTAAATAATGGCTGATCAAAATAATCCGTGGGATACCACGCCAGCGGCGGACAGTGCCGTGCAATCCGCAGACGCCTGGGGTACACCGGCGACTGCACCGACTGACGGCGGTGGTGCTGACTGGCTGACCAGTACGCCTGCGCCAAACGTCGAGCATTTTAATATTCTCGATCCGTTTCATAAAACGCTGATCCCGCTCGACAGTTGGGTCACTGAAGGGATCGACTGGGTTGTTACCCATTTCCGTCCCGTCTTCCAGGGCGTGCGCGTTCCGGTTGATTATATCCTCAACGGTTTCCAGCAATTGCTGCTGGGTATGCCCGCACCGGTGGCGATTATCGTTTTCGCTCTCATCGCCTGGCAGATTTCCGGGGTCGGAATGGGCGTGGCGACGCTGGTTTCGCTGATTGCCATCGGCGCAATCGGTGCCTGGTCGCAGGCCATGGTTACCCTGGCGCTGGTGTTAACCACCCTGCTGTTCTGTATCGTCATTGGTTTGCCGCTGGGGATCTGGCTGGCGAGAAGTCCGCGAGCGGCGAAAATTATTCGTCCACTGCTTGATGCCATGCAGACCACGCCAGCGTTTGTTTATCTGGTGCCAATCGTCATGCTATTTGGTATCGGTAACGTGCCGGGCGTGGTGGTGACGATCATCTTTGCTCTGCCGCCGATTATCCGTCTGACCATTCTGGGGATTAACCAGGTTCCGGCGGATCTGATTGAAGCCTCGCGCTCATTCGGTGCCAGCCCGCGCCAGATGCTGTTCAAAGTTCAGTTACCGCTGGCGATGCCGACCATTATGGCGGGCGTTAACCAGACGCTGATGCTGGCCCTTTCTATGGTGGTCATTGCCTCGATGATTGCCGTCGGCGGACTGGGTCAGATGGTACTTCGCGGTATCGGTCGTCTGGATATGGGGCTTGCCACCGTTGGCGGCGTCGGGATTGTGATCCTCGCCATTATCCTCGATCGCCTGACGCAGGCCGTTGGGCGCGACTCACGCAGTCGCGGCAACCGTCGCTGGTACACCACTGGCCCTGTTGGTCTGCTGACCCGCCCATTCATTAAGTAACTCTGCACTTGCCCGGTGACGCCGGGCATTATCACCCTGCCAAAAAAAGGAATAACAATGCGACATAGCGTACTTTTTGCGACTGCGTTTGCCACGCTTATCTCTACACAAACTTTTGCTGCCGATCTGCCGGGCAAAGGTATTACTGTTAATCCAGTTCAAAGCACCATCACCGAAGAAACCTTCCAGACGCTGCTGGTCAGCCGTGCGCTGGAGAAATTAGGCTATACCGTCAACAAACCCAGCGAAGTAGATTACAACGTTGGCTACACCTCGCTTGCTTCCGGCGATGCAACCTTCACCGCCGTGAACTGGACGCCACTGCATGACAACATGTACGAAGCTGCCGGTGGCGATAAGAAATTTTATCGTGAAGGGGTATTTGTTAACGGCGCGGCACAGGGTTACCTGATCGATAAGAAAACCGCCGACCAGTACAAAATCACCAACATCGCACAACTGAAAGATCCGAAGATCGCCAAACTGTTCGATACCAACGGCGACGGTAAAGCGGATTTAACCGGTTGTAACCCTGGCTGGGGCTGCGAAGGTGCGATCAACCACCAGCTTGCCGCGTATGAACTGACCAACACCGTGACGCATAATCAGGGGAACTACGCAGCGATGATGGCCGACACCATCAGTCGCTACAAAGAGGGCAAACCGGTGTTTTATTACACCTGGACGCCGTACTGGGTGAGTAATGAGCTGAAGCCAGGGAAAGATGTGGTCTGGTTGCAGGTGCCGTTCTCCGCACTGCCGGGCGATAAAAATGCCGATACCAAACTGCCGAATGGCGCGAATTACGGCTTCCCGGTCAGCACCATGCATATCGTTGCCAACAAAGCCTGGACCGAGAAAAATCCGGCGGCAGCCAAACTGTTTGCCATTATGCAGTTGCCAGTGGCCGATATTAACGCCCAGAACGCCATTATGCATGACGGCAAAGCCTCAGAAGGCGATATTCAGGGCCACGTTGATGGCTGGATCAAAGCCCACCAGCAGCAGTTCGATGGCTGGGTGAATGAGGCGCTGGCAGCGCAGAAGTAATTTTTATTCAGGCGGATAAGGCGTTTTTGCCTCATCCGCCGCTCTGTACACAATGCCTGATGCGACGCTGACGCGTCTTATCATGCCTACAAAATACACTCATTCCGTATGGCGGATAAGGCGTTTTCGCCGCATCCGCCGTTCTGTGCACAATGCCTGATGCGACGCTGGCGCGTCTTATCATGCCTACAAACCACATCGCACATTTCAACAAGCTATCTTTCATCCCATATTCATCAACATCCGCTATTATTGATTTCCAGCTTAATCATCACCTGATGAACAAAAATAATGACTAAACCTAATCATGAGCTTAGCCCGGCGCTGATCGTGCTGATGTCTATCGCCACCGGTCTGGCGGTAGCCAGTAACTATTACGCCCAGCCATTGCTCGACACCATCGCGCGTAACTTTTCCCTTTCCGCCAGTTCGGCAGGCTTTATTGTTACCGCCGCGCAATTGGGCTATGCAGCAGGTCTGCTGTTTCTTGTTCCCCTCGGTGATATGTTTGAACGCCTCCGCCTGATTGTCTCGATGACCTTACTGGCGGCAGGCGGCATGTTAATCACTGCCAGCAGTCAGTCGCTGGCGATGATGATCCTCGGTACGGCATTAACCGGTTTATTCTCTGTCGTGGCACAAATTCTGGTTCCGCTGGCAGCGACGCTGGCTTCACCGGACAAACGCGGCAAAGTGGTTGGCACTATTATGAGCGGTCTGCTGTTGGGGATCTTACTCGCACGGACCGTTGCCGGATTGCTGGCGAATCTCGGCGGCTGGCGCACCGTCTTTTGGGTTGCCTCGGTGTTAATGGCACTGATGGCGCTGGCATTATGGCGTGGTCTGCCACAAATGAAATCAGAAACCCACCTCAACTACCCACAGTTGTTAGGTTCCGTTTTCAGCATGTTTATCAGCGATAAGATCCTGCGCACCCGCGCATTGCTGGGCTGCCTGACCTTTGCCAACTTCAGCATTCTCTGGACCTCAATGGCCTTTTTGCTTGCCGCTCCACCTTTTAACTACAGCGATGGTGTCATTGGTCTGTTTGGACTTGCGGGAGCTGCCGGAGCGTTGGGCGCTCGTCCGGCGGGCGGTTTTGCCGATAAGGGTAAATCGCACCACACCACAACTTTCGGTCTGCTGCTGCTATTACTTTCATGGCTGGCGATCTGGTTTGGTCACACTTCCGTACTGGCGCTGATTATCGGCATCCTGGTGCTGGATCTCACCGTACAGGGCGTGCATATCACTAACCAGACGGTAATTTATCGAATACACCCTGATGCGCGTAATCGCCTGACCGCAGGTTACATGACCAGCTACTTTATTGGCGGTGCCGCCGGTTCGCTAATTTCAGCCTCAGCCTGGCAACATGGCGGTTGGGCTGGCGTTTGTCTGGCTGGCGCGACGATTGCCCTGGTTAACTTACTGGTCTGGTGGCGAGGTTTTCATCGTCAGGAAGCCGCAAATTAAGCAATCAGCAACCGTTTTCGTGGCTTTACACTTATAAGGGTGTTAAGAAGCCCATCAGTCTGATAAGGTTAAGATATTCATTCAGTCTATTTATAATATTAACAATCGTTAAGCGTACACTCTATGGAAAGCCCTACTCCACAGCCTGCTCTTGGTTCGGCGACCTTCATGGAAGGATGCAAAGACAGTTTACCGATTGTTATTAGTTATATTCCGGTGGCCTTTGCGTTCGGTCTGAATGCGACCCGTCTGGGATTCTCTCCTCTCGAAAGCGTTTTTTTCTCCTGCATCATTTATGCAGCGCGAGCCAGTTCGTCATTACCGCGATGCTGGCAGCCGGGAGTAGTTTGTGGGTTGCTGCACTGACCGTCATGGCAATGGATGTTCGCTATGTGTTGTATGGCCCGTCACTGCGTAGCCGTATTATTCAGCGTCTGCAAAAATCGAAAACCGCCCTGTGGGCATTTGGCCTGACGGATGAGGTTTTTGCCGCCGCAACCGCAAAACTGGTACGCAATAATCGCCGCTGGAGCGAGAACTGGATGATCGGCATTGCCTTCAGTTCATGGTCATCGTGGGTATTTGGTACGGTAATAGGGGCATTCTCCGGCAGCGGCTTGCTGCAAGGTTATCCCGCCGTTGAAGCTGCATTAGGTTTTATGCTTCCGGCACTCTTTATGAGTTTCCTGCTCGCCTCTTTCCAGCGCAAACAATCTCTTTGCGTTACCGCAGCGTTAGTTGGTGCCCTTGCAGGCGTAACGCTATTTTCTATTCCCGTCGCCATTCTGGCAGGCATTGTCTGTGGCTGCCTCACTGCGTTAATCCAGGCATTCTGGCAAGGAGCGCCCGATGAGCTATGAGGTTCTGCTGCTTGGGTTACTGGTTGGCGTGGCGAATTATTGCTTCCGCTATTTGCCGCTGCGCCTGCGTGTGGGTAATGCCCGCCCAACCAAACGTGGCGCGGTAGGTATTTTGCTCGACACCATTGGCATCGCCTCGATATGCGCTCTGCTGGTTGTCTCTACCGCACCAGAAGTGATGCACGATACACGCCGTTTCGTGCCCACGCTGGTCGGCTTCGCGGTACTGGGTGCCAGTTTCTATAAAACACGCAGCATTATCATCCCAACACTGCTTAGTGCGCTGGCCTATGGGCTCGCCTGGAAAGTGATGGCGATTATATAACCCACAAGAATCATTTTTCTAAAACAATACATTTACTTTATTTGTCACTGTCGTTACTATATCGGCTGAAATTAATGAGGTCATACCCAAATGGATAGTTCGTTTACGCCCATTGAACAAATGCTAAAATTTCGCGCCAGCCGCCACGAAGATTTTCCTTATCAGGAGATCCTTCTGACTCGTCTTTGCATGCACATGCAAAGCAAGCTGCTGGAGAACCGCAATAAAATGCTGAAGGCTCAGGGGATTAACGAGACGTTGTTTATGGCGTTGATTACGCTGGAGTCTCAGGAAAACCACAGTATTCAGCCTTCTGAATTAAGTTGTGCTCTTGGATCATCCCGTACCAACGCGACGCGTATTGCCGATGAACTGGAAAAACGCGGTTGGATCGAACGTCGTGAAAGCGATAACGATCGCCGCTGCCTGCATCTGCAATTAACGGAAAAAGGTCACGAGTTTTTGCGCGAGGTTTTACCACCGCAGCATAACTGCCTGCATCAACTCTGGTCCGCGCTCAGCACAACAGAAAAAGATCAGCTCGAGCAAATCACCCGCAAATTGCTCTCCCGTCTCGACCAGATGGAACAAGACGGTGTGGTTCTCGAAGCGATGAGCTAACGCGTCATCTCGCTCAAAAATCCAGATTTATAAAAGAAAAAATGACCGGCCAGCATCGCAACATGCTGGCCTTTTTGGCAAGCAGGTCGGCTCAGCCGATGAGTTAAGAAGATCGTGGAGAACAATATGAGCGCAAATGCGGAGACTCAAACCCCGCAGCAACCGGTAAAGAAGAGCGGCAAACGTAAGCGTCTGCTCCTCCTTCTCACCTTGCTCTTTATAATTATTGCCGTAGCGATAGGGATTTATTGGTTTTTGGTACTGCGTCATTTCGAAGAAACCGATGACGCATACGTGGCAGGGAATCAGATTCAAATTATGTCTCAGGTGTCTGGCAGCGTAACGAAAGTCTGGGCCGATAACACCGATTTTGTAAAAGAAGGCGATGTTCTGGTCACTCTCGACCCGACAGATGCTCGCCAGGCGTTTGAAAAAGCCAAAACTGCACTGGCTTCCAGCGTTCGCCAAACCCACCAGCTGATGATTAACAGCAAACAGTTACAGGCGAATATTGAGGTGCAAAAAATCGCCCTTGCGAAAGCACAAAGCGACTACAACCGCCGTGTGCCGCTGGGCAATGCCAACCTGATTGGTCGCGAAGAGCTGCAACACGCCCGCGACGCCGTCACCAGTGCCCAGGCGCAACTGGACGTCGCTATTCAACAATACAATGCCAATCAGGCGATGATTCTGGGGACTAAACTGGAAGATCAGCCTGCCGTGCAACAGGCTGCCACCGAAGTACGTAACGCCTGGCTGGCGCTGGAGCGTACCCGTATTGTCAGTCCGATGACCGGTTATGTCTCCCGCCGCGCGGTACAGCCTGGGGCGCAAATTAGCCCAACGACGCCGCTGATGGCGGTCGTTCCAGCCACCAATATGTGGGTGGCTGCCAACTTTAAAGAGACGCAGATTGCCAATATGCGTATCGGTCAGCCGGTCACTATCACCACGGATATTTACGGCGATGATGTGAAATACACCGGTAAAGTGGTTGGTCTGGATATGGGCACAGGTAGCGCATTCTCACTGCTTCCGGCGCAAAATGCGACCGGTAACTGGATCAAAGTCGTTCAGCGTCTACCTGTGCGTATCGAACTGGACCAGAAACAGCTGGAGCAATACCCGCTGCGCATTGGTTTGTCCACGCTGGTGAGCGTCAATACCACTAACCGTGACGGTCAGGTACTGGCAAATAAAGTACGTTCAACACCGGTCGCGGTAAGTACCGCGCGTGAAATCAGCCTGGCACCTGTCAATAAACTGATCGACGATATCGTAAAAGCTAACGCTGGCTAATCCAGAGGTGCGTGTGATGCAACAGCAAAAACCGCTGGAAGGCGCGCAACTGGTCATTATGACGATTGCGCTGTCACTGGCGACATTCATGCAGGTGCTGGACTCCACCATTGCTAACGTGGCGATCCCCACTATCGCCGGGAATCTGGGCTCATCGCTCAGCCAGGGTACGTGGGTAATCACTTCTTTCGGGGTGGCGAATGCCATCTCGATCCCGCTTACCGGCTGGCTGGCAAAGCGCGTCGGGGAAGTGAAACTGTTCCTTTGGTCCACCATCGCCTTTGCTATTGCGTCGTGGGCGTGTGGTGTCTCCAGCAGCCTGAATATGCTGATCTTCTTCCGTGTGATTCAGGGGATTGTCGCTGGGCCGTTGATCCCACTTTCGCAAAGTCTTTTGCTGAATAATTACCCGCCAGCCAAACGCTCAATCGCGCTGGCGTTGTGGTCGATGACGGTGATTGTCGCGCCAATTTGCGGCCCAATCCTCGGCGGTTATATCAGCGATAATTACCACTGGGGCTGGATATTCTTCATCAACGTGCCAATTGGCGTGGCGGTGGTGTTGATGACACTGCAAACCCTGCGCGGACGCGAAACCCGCACCGAACGGCGGCGGATTGATGCCGTGGGGCTGGCACTGCTGGTTATTGGTATCGGTAGCCTGCAGATTATGCTCGACCGCGGTAAAGAGCTGGACTGGTTTTCATCACAGGAAATTATCATTCTTACCGTGGTGGCGGTGGTGGCTATCTGCTTCCTGATTGTCTGGGAGCTGACCGACGATAACCCGATAGTCGATCTGTCGTTGTTTAAGTCGCGCAACTTCACCATCGGCTGCTTGTGTATCAGCCTCGCGTATATGCTCTACTTCGGCGCGATTGTTCTGCTGCCGCAGTTGTTGCAGGAGGTCTACGGTTACACGGCGACCTGGGCAGGTTTGGCCTCTGCGCCGGTAGGGATTATTCCGGTGATCCTGTCGCCGATTATCGGCCGCTTCGCGCATAAACTGGATATGCGGCGGCTGGTAACCTTCAGCTTTATTATGTATGCCGTCTGCTTCTACTGGCGTGCCTATACCTTTGAACCAGGTATGGATTTTGGCGCGTCGGCCTGGCCGCAGTTTATCCAGGGGTTTGCGGTGGCCTGCTTCTTTATGCCGCTGACCACCATTACGCTGTCTGGTTTGCCACCGGAACGACTGGCGGCGGCATCGAGCCTCTCTAACTTTACGCGAACGCTGGCGGGGTCTATCGGCACGTCGATAACCACGACCATGTGGACCAACCGCGAGTCGATGCACCATGCGCAGTTGACTGAGTCGGTAAACCCATTCAACCCGGATGCCCAGGCGATGTACAGTCAACTGGAAGGGCTTGGGATGACGCAACAGCAGGCATCAGGCTGGATTGCCCAGCAGATCACTAATCAGGGGCTGATTATTTCCGCCAATGAGATCTTCTGGATGTCAGCCGGGATATTCCTCGTCCTGCTGGGGCTGGTGTGGTTTGCTAAACCGCCCTTTGGCGCAGGTGGCGGCGGAGGTGGTGCGCACTAAGTACAACTAAGCCAGTTCATTTGAACTGGCTTTTTTCAATTAATTGTGAAGATAGTTTACTGACTAAATGTGCAGTTCCTGCAACTTCTCTTTCGGCAGTGCCAGTTCTTCGTTGCTGTTGATGCGTACGTCACGTTCCAGAATGCTACGCGCAATATCCTGCGCTTCCTGCAACGAGTGCATCTGGTAAGTGCCACACTGGTAGACGTTCAGCTCCGGGATCTGATTCTGATCCTGCACTTTCAGCACGTCTTCCATTGCCGCTTTCCAGGCATCAGCAACACGCTGCTCATCTGGCGTACCAATCAGACTCATATAAAAACCGGTGCGGCAGCCCATTGGCGAGATATCGATAATCTCTACACCATTACCGTTAAGATGGTTACGCATAAAACCAGCAAACAGGTGCTCCAGAGTATGGCTCCCTCTTTCTGGCATCACTTCTTTGTTCGGCACGCAGAAGCGCAGATCGAACACGGTGATTGCGTCGCCATGCGGGGTGTTCATTGTTTTCGCCACCCGAACTGCAGGCGCTTCCATCCGGGTATGATCGACTGTGAAGCTATCTAACAACGGCATTTAGCCACCTCCGGTAATTTTTTTAAAAATTTTCTGAACTCTTTCTTCCCAGGCGAGTCTGAGTATATGAAAGACGCGCATTTGTTATCATCATCCCTGAATTCAGAGATGAAATTTTGGCCACTCACGAGTGGCCTTTTTCTTTTCTGTCAGGCGTGTTTTTCCAGCCACACCGCAAACGGTTCGGTATCAGCGGTTTCCATTTCCTGCTGACGGCGTTCAGATGCCTCGCGCTCGGCTACAAAATCCTCTTCGCGCAGAATTTCCAACGGCTCTTCACGCAGCAGATTACGGTAGGCTTCTGCAAACGCTTTGCCTGTTCCGCCAATACCAGTATCAATCATAGACCTTAAGATACGGGCAGAGAAAGTCAGATCGGGATTATCGAAGCAGGCGACCAGTTCATCACACACTTTCTGATACGCTTCGCCGCCGTTAATGCTATCCAACGTTTGCGCGACGCGTTTCAGATCGCGGAACAGATCTTTACCCACCTGCGGTAACGGGAACTGCGCGGTTTCGCAGCCGATACCCAGCGTCAGGCCCGGTTTGCGACCTTCGAGGATCACCCGGTTCCAGTTAACGCGTGTACAGGCAAGTTCGCTACTGCTCATTTCCGGTGCATCAGCCAGCGCACACCAGACCATAAACAGGTCGAGGAATCGCACCTGCTGTTCATCTACACCAATCGGCGAGAACGGGTTGATGTCCAGCGAACGCACTTCAATATATTCAATGCCGCCACGTAACAGCGCATCAGAAGGTGACTCGCCGCTGCGGGTAACGCGTTTTGGACGAATCGGCGCATACAGTTCGTTTTCAATCTGCAGCACGTTGCTATTGATTTGCAGCCTCTTACCGTCTTTCTCAATACCAATCTTCGCGTACTCTTCCGATGGCGTTTTGATTGCCTGTTTAAGGCCCGCTACGTACTCGTAAAGATCGTTGAAGGTAATACCAAGATTGCTTTGCGATTTATTGGTATAGCCGAGATCGCTCAAACGAAGAGAGGTCGCATACGGCAGGTAATACATACCGCACTCGGTTTTCTCAAACGGCAGCGACGTTGGTTTTCCTTGCAGGAAAGAAGAACAAATCGCCGGAGATGCACCAAACAGATAAGGAATGACCCAACCGAAACGATAGTAATTGCGGATAACGCGGAAATAGCCCGCAGAAATTTTCTCTTTGGCATCAGTGCCCGAGATATCACCGCACTTCGCTTGCCAGAATGCCATTGGCAAAGAGAAATTGTAGTGCACGCCGGAAATGGTTTGCATCAGCGCGCCGTAGCGATTTTTCAGCCCTTCACGATACAGCGTTTTAAAGCGTCCGGTGTTAGAAGTGCCGTACTGTGCCAGTTCGATGTCCTGACCTTCTGCGATGTAGCATGGCATACTTAACGGCCACATCCGCTCATCGCCCATATTGCGCGCCGTATAACGATGCAGATCGCGCATAAAGGTCAACATATGTTCAATATCACCATCCACTGGTGTAATGAATTCCAGCAATGCTTCCGCAAAATCGGTAGTAATCCATTTGTGCGTCAGTGCGGAACCTAATGCTTCAGGATGACCTGTTGTTGCCAGTGTGCCATCAGCATTAACACGCAAAGTTTCGCGCTCCAGCCCACGCTGTATCCCCTTTAACGCCTGAGGATGTTTTTCCAGCCAGGCCAGCGCCTGTGATACGTCCGGGATCAAATTGACCTCCCGCCTGTCAAAATCGTTTTAATTAGCATAACTGTAATGGTGACCATATGTGCAGGCCTACAATTAGTGCCACCACATCATGCCCTGAACGGTAGCTGCTGCAACTGCAACATAGCGTAACGCTTTACCAAGGCACAAAAAAAGATTACCGGTCCCCACGAGATGCGCATCCATCCCGCTAACAGACACAGTAAATCGCCAACCACGGGCATCCAGCTTAATAATAGCGTGACTGCACCATAGCGTTTCAGCCAGCCAGTAGCTTTCTCTTGCCAGCGCGATGTTTTACGCAATGGAAAGAAACGCCCAAGGATAACGTTAGTTAACCCTCCAAGGCTATTACCCATTGTTGCTGTTAAAACTAAAACCCAGGGATAACTGATCCCGGAAAGCAACATTGCCACCAGCACGACTTCGGAGTTGCCGGGTAATAGTGTAGCGCTGAGAAAACTACTGGCAAACAACGAGAAAAGCGATAACGCTTCACTCACAGCAAGCGAACATCCACGGCGTCCATGCCTGCTGCACGGGCCGCCTGAATACCGAAATCGGCATCTTCAAAGACCACACACTGCGTCGGTTGCACGCCCATACGCTGCGCGCACAACAAAAATGTGTCTGGCGCGGGTTTATGGTGTTTGACGTGATCAGCAGCGACGACGGCGTCAAAATAACGGCGTAATCCCAGGTGCGCCAGCAATGCCTCAGCGATGGCGCTTTCACTCCCCGTTCCTACAGCCATTGGGCGACGACCATGCCAACTTTTCACCACTTCAACAAGAGGAAGCGGCTCGACACTATCCAGCAGCATACTTCTTACTGCTTCTGTTTTTTCACGCGCTAACGCATGCGGGTCGAGATCGGCCTGATTCAGCTCAATAATTGTCTGAGCAATACGCCAGGTGGGCGATCCATTAAGCGCAATCATTGCCTGAACATCGTACTGAAGACCGTAGTGCCCTAATACTTCGCGCCACGCTTTACGGTGCGTAGGCTCCGTATCCAGGATTGTGCCATCCATATCAAAAATTAAACCTGCATAACGCTCGTACATGGTCTTCTCGCAAGTCGAAAAATATGACGCTACTTTAGCGTAATTGCTTGATTTTGTCGCTGATGGCGAAGGAGAAGAAAATTCAGGAAATGGATAAAGTAGTTATTTAGAAATGAGATATTTTTGAAGGAAATTTTTGGGAGAAGATGGTGCATCCGGGAGGATGACTCACTGGCGTTCGCCCTTCGGGCCTTGCTGACGCAACGTTATCCTCCCTAGTGCCTGCGGTTAATACCGCTATCTCTTCGATACCTTCATTGCTGAAGGTTACGGAGAATATGGTGCATCCGGGAGGATTCGAACCTCCGACCGCTCGGTTCGTAGCCGAGTACTCTATCCAGCTGAGCTACGGATGCATCGGGAAACTTACTTTACTGCAGATTTTTTGATACCGCTACTAAAGCCGTATCAAGTAAGAGATGGTGCATTCGGGAGGATTACTCGCCTTGCTACTCGCCCTTCGGGCCGTTGCTAAAGCAACGTTATCCTCCCTAGTGCCTGCGGTTATACCGCCACCTCTTCCATACCTTCATCGCTGAAAGTACGTAGAATATGGTGCATCCGGGAGGATTCGAACCTCCGACCGCTCGGTTCGTAGCCGAGTACTCTATCCAGCTGAGCTACGGATGCAAATGGCGGTGAGGCGGGGATTCGAACCCCGGATGCAGCTTTTGACCGCATACTCCCTTAGCAGGGGAGCGCCTTCAGCCTCTCGGCCACCTCACCACACGCCTCTTACGAGTGCTTCGAAGAACTTGTTTATCGCTCATCGTCGCTGCGTGGCGCACATATTACTTTCTGAGACTTATAAGTCAAACAATTTTTCCCACACTTTTATCGTTTGCACACTTCACGCTCAATTAGTCTGTAAAAACGTCAAAAAGAGTGTTTTATCTACAGAAAAACGGAGGTCTGGCAGATAGCAGTAATGCAAAAAAATGGAGACTTAAGTTGAATGAACGGGAGTAAAGCGAAAAGACTATAGAGTGAAGGAGAAATTTTGAGGGTGCGTCTCACCGATAAAGATGAGACGCGGAAAGATTAGTAACTGGACTGCTGGGATTTTTCAGCCTGGATACGCTGGTAGATCTCTTCACGGTGAACAGAAACTTCCTTCGGGGCATTTACGCCAATACGTACCTGGTTGCCCTTCACCCCTAAAACTGTCACGGTGACCTCATCCCCAATCATGAGGGTCTCACCAACTCGACGAGTCAGAATCAGCATTCTTTGCTCCTTGAAAGATTAAAAGAGTCGGGTCTCTCTGTATCCCGGCATTATCCATCATATAACGCCAAAAAGTAAGCAATGACAAACACATTACATGTAAGCAGTCATGGCATTACATTCTGTTAAACCTAAGTTTAGCCGATATACACAACTTCAACCTGACTTTATCGTTGTCGATAGCGTTAATGCGAATGCCGTGAAGCGAGTCCACGGCATTGCCTGACGCTTATATTATTGCAATTTCGCGCTGACCCAGCCTTTCACACTGGCTAACGCTGCAGGTAAGGCCGCAGCATCCGTACCACCGGCTTGCGCCATGTCAGGACGTCCACCACCCTTGCCGCCCACCTGCTGAGCGACCATACCAATCAGTTCCCCTGCTTTCACACGATCTGTGACGTCCTTAGATACGCCTGCAATCAGAGAAACCTTACCTTCGGCTACCGTTGCCAGCACGATAATTGTCGACCCCAGCTGATTTTTTAAATCGTCAACCATGGTACGCAACATTTTCGGCTCAACACCGCTAAGCTCGCTAACCAACAGCTTAACACCATTAACATCAATTGCCTTACTGGAAAGATTTGCGCTCTCCTGTGCGGCAGCTTGTTCTTTAAGCTGTTGTAGTTCTTTTTCTAACTGACGCGTACGTTCCAGTACTGAGCGCACTTTATCCGCCAGATTATTGCTATCGCCTTTCAGCAGATGCGCGACTTCGCTTAAGCGATCGCTGTCTGCATGAACGGTGGTGATAGCGCCTTCTCCGGTTACCGCTTCGATACGACGAACGCCTGCAGCAGTACCCGATTCAGAGATGATGCGGAACAGACCAATATCACCAGTGCGGCTGGCGTGAGTACCGCCACACAGCTCGGTGGAGAAATCGCCCATGCTCAGCACGCGTACACGCTCATCATACTTCTCGCCGAACAGCGCCATCGCACCTTTCGCTTTCGCCGCTTCGAGATCCATGATGTTGGTTTCGATCGGCAAATTGCGACGAATCTGTGCGTTCACCAGGTCTTCGACCGCACGAATCTCTTCCGGTTTCATCGCTTCGTTGTGTGAGAAGTCGAAGCGCAGCACCTTGTCGTTAACCAGTGAACCTTTCTGCGATACATGAGTCCCCAGAACCTGGCGCAGCGCAGCGTGCATCAGGTGCGTTGCGGAGTGATTCAGACGAATACGGGCGCGACGAGCCTCATCAACATCAGCCTGCACAGCGTCGCCCACTTTCAGAGAACCCGCAGCAAGTTTACCGATGTGACCAATCGCCTGGCCGTATTTCTGCGTATCTTCCACCGCGAAGGAGAAGTTAGCGCCTTTCAGTTCGCCTTTATCACCAACCTGACCGCCGGATTCCGCATAGAATGGTGTTTGATCTAGCACGACCACAGCTTCCTGGCCTGCATTGATGGCATCAACCGCTTTACCATCAACAAACAGCGCGGTCACTTTGCCGTTCAGTTCCAGATGGTCATAGCCTTTAAATTCAGATGCACTATCAACACGGATCATTGCGTTGTAATCGGCACCAAAGCCGCTGGCTTCGCGCGCGCGACGACGCTGCTCTTCCATTGCTGCGTCAAAACCAGCTTCGTCAACTTTGATGTTGCGCTCACGACAAACATCAGCCGTCAGGTCAACCGGGAAGCCATAGGTGTCGTACAGACGGAAAGCCGTTTCACCATCCAGCGTATCACCAGAAAGTTTTGCCAGCTCTTCATCCAGCAACGCCAGACCGCGCTCCAGAGTACGGGCAAACTGCTCTTCTTCAGTCTTCAGCACCTGCTCAACCTGCGCCTGCTGGCGTTTCAGGTCTTCACCCGCAGAGCCCATAACGTCGATCAGCGGACCAACCAGTTTGTAGAAGAAGGTTTCTTTCGCGCCGAGCATATTGCCGTGACGCACTGCGCGACGAATGATACGACGCAGTACATAACCACGGTTTTCATTGGACGGCATTACGCCATCCGCGATCAGGAACGCACAAGAACGAATGTGGTCAGCGATTACGCGCAGCGATTTATTGCTCAGATCGGTCGCGCCAGTGACTTTCGCTACCGCCTGGATCAACGTGCGGAACAGGTCGATGTCATAGTTAGAGTTAACGTGTTGCAGCACCGCAGCAATACGCTCCAGACCCATACCGGTATCTACAGACGGCTTCGGCAGCGGTTCCATCGTGCCATCTGCCTGGCGGTTGAACTGCATGAAGACGATGTTCCAGATCTCAATGTAGCGGTCGCCGTCTTCTTCCGGACTTCCCGGAGGGCCACCCCAAATGTGGTCGCCGTGATCGTAGAAGATTTCGGTGCACGGGCCGCACGGACCAGTGTCACCCATCTGCCAGAAGTTGTCAGATGCGTATGGCGCACCTTTGTTATCGCCGATGCGAATAATACGTTCGCGCGGGATTTCGACGTCTTTTTCCCAGATTTCGTAGGCTTCGTCGTCGCTTTCATAGACGGTAACCCACAGACGCTCTTTCGGCAGGGCAAACCATTTTTCGCTGGTCAGCAGTTCCCATGCAAACTGAATGGCATCGTGTTTGAAATAGTCGCCGAAGCTGAAGTTGCCCAGCATTTCGAAGAAGGTATGGTGACGCGCGGTGTAACCGACGTTTTCCAGGTCGTTGTGTTTACCACCCGCACGCACGCAGCGTTGGGAAGTGGTAGCGCGGGAATAATTACGCTTGTCGAGCCCAAGGAACACATCCTTGAACTGATTCATCCCGGCGTTGGTAAACAACAAAGTTGGGTCGTTATGGGGTACCAGGGAGCTGCTGGCAACTACCTGATGTCCCTTACTATGGAAAAAGTCGAGAAACGCCTGACGGATCTCAGCGGTGCTCTTGCTCATAATTATCCTGAAATCAAGCTAACGAAATATCGCCACCAGCTCCAGCGTGTCTTAACCGCCGGGCTGGTAACTGAAAAGTGGGAATAAGATAAGTTTTCTTGACTGGGAAGTAAAATACCGTATGCGTTCAGTCGGCAAAATTTCGCCAAATATCCTGGATATCTTCCATCAGATAGCCACGATAGAGCAGAAAACGCTGGATCTTAACTTTTTCTGAAAAGACAGTTGGCAAAGGTTCACCATATTTTCGCGTCGCCTGATCGCGCGCCAGTGCGCACCAGTCGATGTCACATTCACGCATCGCTTTTTCTGTCGCTTCGCGGGAAATACCTTTCTGATTCAGTTCCTGACGAATACGTGCAGGTCCATAACCTTTGCGGCTACGGCTGGCGATAAAGCGCGCAACAAATCGGCTGTCATCGAGATAGCCATGTTCATGGCACCAGGCAATAACGCGCTCGTAATCTTCTGCCGTAGCATCAATCTCTTCTGGGCCATTTTTGCCCATAATCGGTGCCGCTAGTTTACGTCGCAGTTCTTGCTCACTGTGATCGCGCACCGCCAGAATGCGTACCGCACGATCCAACAGGCGAGCATATGCCGGGCGACGGGACGTTGATTCTGTCATGGCATATCCTTACAACTTAAAAAAGCAAAAGGGCCGCAGATGCGACCCAGGTTTTGCTGATAAACAGATTTAATAGTCAATGAGTGTGCAGAATGTTCCCGCAGGCCCAATTCGTTAGAGGATCGAGGTGAGAGTAATTTTTCACGCCAGTGCTGGCCTGTTCCCCTCACCCTAACCCTCTCCCCAAAGGGGCGAGGGGACCGTCCGTGCACACATTATCTATTATCATCAATAACGAACGATTAAAAATCTTCGTTAGTTTCTGCTACGCCTTCGCTGTCATCTACAGAGAAATCCGGCGTTGAGTTCGGGTTGCTCAGCAGCAACTCACGTACTTTCTTCTCGATCTCTTTCGCGGTTTCCGGGTTATCTTTCAGCCAGGCAGTTGCATTCGCTTTACCCTGACCGATCTTCTCACCTTTGTAGCTGTACCACGCGCCTGCTTTCTCGATCAGCTTCTCTTTTACGCCCAGGTCAACCAGTTCGCCGTAGAAGTTGATACCTTCGCCGTAGAGGATCTGAAATTCAGCCTGTTTAAACGGTGCAGCGATTTTGTTCTTCACCACTTTCACGCGGGTTTCGCTACCCACCACGTTTTCGCCCTCTTTCACCGCGCCGATACGACGGATGTCGAGACGAACAGAGGCGTAGAATTTCAGCGCGTTACCACCGGTAGTGGTTTCCGGGTTACCGAACATCACACCAATTTTCATACGGATCTGGTTGATGAAGATCAGCAGCGTGTTGGACTGCTTCAGGTTACCCGCCAGCTTACGCATCGCCTGGCTCATTATACGTGCCGCAAGGCCCATGTGAGAGTCGCCGATTTCGCCTTCGATTTCCGCTTTCGGCGTCAGTGCCGCCACGGAGTCAACGACGATAACGTCTACTGCCCCAGAACGCGCCAGGGCGTCACAGATTTCCAGTGCCTGCTCGCCGGTGTCCGGCTGGGAGCACAGCAGGTTGTCGATATCGACGCCCAGTTTACGTGCGTAGATTGGGTCCAGCGCGTGTTCAGCATCGATAAACGCACAGGTTTTACCTTCACGCTGCGCTGCGGCGATCACCTGCAGCGTCAGCGTGGTTTTACCGGAAGATTCCGGTCCGTAGATTTCGACGATACGGCCCATCGGCAGACCACCTGCCCCAAGCGCGATATCCAGTGAAAGCGAACCGGTAGAGATGGTTTCCACATCCATGGAACGGTCTTCACCCAGGCGCATGATGGAGCCTTTACCAAATTGTTTCTCAATCTGGCCCAGTGCTGCCGCCAACGCTTTCTGTTTGTTTTCGTCGATAGCCATTTTTACTCCTGTCATGCCGGGTAATACCGGATAGTCAATATGTTCTGTTGAAGCAATTATACTGTATGCTCATACAGTATCAAGTGTTTTGTAGAAATTGTTGCCACAAGGTCTGCAATGCATACGCAGTAGCCTGACGACGCACCGCATCACGGTCGCCGCTGAAGCATTCCCGCCGGGTAATGCCTTCACCGCGGGCAGTGGCAAAAGCAAACCAGACGGTGCCGACAGGCTTCTCTTCACTGCCGCCATCCGGCCCGGCGATACCACTAATAGACACGGCATAATCAGCACGAGCCGCTTTCAGTGCGCCTATCACCATTTCCACCACGACGGGTTCACTCACCGCGCCATGCTGCGCCAGCGTCTCTTCGCGTACGCCGATCATCTGCGCTTTGGCTTCGTTACTGTAGGTGACAAATCCGCGTTCAAACCAGGCGGAGCTACCGGCAATATCGGTAATCACTTTCGCTACCCAACCACCGGTACAAGACTCGGCAGTTGTTACGGTTGCGCCACGGGCTTTCAGCGCCTGCCCAACCTGTTCACTTAACTGCATCAGTTCACTGTCAGTCATCACAACCTCTGTCAGTCAAAAATTTATGCCGGACAAGATAGCACTTTCGTCAGGAAGATGGTGTTGGCGTTGCAATTTTACGAGGAGGATTCAGAAAAAAGCTGATTAGCCAGAGGGAAGCTCACGCCCCCCTCTTGCAAATAGTTACTGCACGCGCGCCAGCGCCACGGCTTGTCCTAACTGCCAGACCGCCATTGCGTAATGGGTGCTGTGGTTATAACGGGTAATGGTGTAGAAGTTCGGCAGACCGTACCAGTACTGGTAACCGGTACCGACATCCAGACGCAGCAGGCTGGCTTGTTGATGGTTGCCCAGCGGCTGCTGTGGCGTTAAACCTGCCGTGGCAAGCTGCGAAATGCTGTACCTGGTTTTGAAGCCATTTGGCAAGCCTGGAGCCTGACCGTTTGCCATTACCGCGACCTGATCGCCTTTCACCCAGCCGTGCGCTTTGAAATAGTTCGCCACGCTACCGATCGCATCAACCGGATCCCACAGGTTGATATGCCCGTCGCCGCTGAAATCTACCGCATATTGTTTGTAAGACGACGGCATAAACTGTCCGTAGCCCATCGCCCCGGCAAAGGAACCTTTCAGATTGAGCGGATCGTCCTGCTCGTCGCGCGCCATCAGCAGGAAGGTTTCCAGCTCGCCAGAGAAATACTCCGCGCGGCGTGGGTAGTTAAATGACAGCGTTGCCAGCGCATCGAGGATGCGAGTTTTCCCCATCACGCGCCCCCAGCGGGTTTCAACGCCGATAATCCCGACGATAATTTCCGGCGGTACGCCATACACCTGCCACGCGCGATTCAACGCATCTTCATACTGATTCCAGAAACCCACACCGTTCTGCACGTTGTCCGGCGTAATAAATTTTTTGCGATAACGCAGCCATGCGCCGTTCGGACCTGATGGCGGTTTCACCGATGTGGTTGGTGCCTGGTTATCCATCAGCCGCAGTACCGAATCCAGACGCTTCGCCTGGGAGAGAATTTCCTGCAACTGCTGACGATCGAAACCGTGTTTGTTCACCATTTTGTCGATGAACTGCTGGGCATTCGGGTTATTAGCGAAATCGCCGCCCATCTGCATCACATTGTGCTGCGGCTCAAGCAGGAAGCCGCCAGACGGCGTTCCGGTGGTCGTTTCAGTCTCAGTAGGTTTTGGCTTGCTGCTACAGGCGGCAAGCAACACAAAAAGGGGAAGCAATGTTACATAACGACGCTTGAACATGAGGGGTCCATTTAACAGATTCAACCAGGGGCAAGTATGGTAAAGCATCACGCCCCGCACAAGGAAGCGGTAGTCACTGCCCGATACGGACTTTACATAACTCAACTCATTCCCCTCGCTATCCTTTTACTCAAACTTTCAAATTAAAATATTTATCTTTCATTTTTAGATCAAAATATCACTTTTAAATCTTTCAATCTGATTAGATTAGGTTGCCGTTTGGTAATAAAACAATAAATCCTGAAGGAGAGAACAATGATAGAAACCATTACTCATGGTGCAGAGTGGTTTATCGGGCTGTTCCAAAAGGGCGGAGAGGTGTTTACCGGGATGGTGACCGGCATTCTTCCGCTGTTGATTAGCCTGCTGGTTATCATGAACGCACTGATTAATTTTATCGGTCAGCATCGTATTGAACGTTTTGCTCAACGTTGCGCCGGTAACCCTGTTTCCCGTTACCTGCTGCTACCGTGCATTGGCACGTTTGTCTTTTGCAATCCGATGACCTTAAGCCTGGGTCGCTTTATGCCGGAAAAGTACAAACCCAGCTACTACGCGGCGGCCTCTTATAGCTGCCACTCAATGAATGGCCTCTTTCCCCATATCAACCCTGGCGAACTGTTTGTTTATCTTGGCATTGCCAGCGGTCTGACAACGCTGAACCTGCCACTTGGCCCACTGGCGGTGAGCTATCTGCTGGTTGGTCTGGTCACCAACTTCTTTCGCGGCTGGGTGACCGATCTGACCACCGCCATTTTTGAGAAAAAGATGGGCATTCAACTTGAACAAAAAGTTCACCTGGCAGGAGCAACATCATGACGCGTATTCGGATCGAAAAAGGAACGGGTGGCTGGGGCGGCCCGCTTGAGCTGGAAGCCACGCCGGGCAAAAAAATCGTCTATATCACCGCCGGTACCCGGCCTGCGATTGTTGACAAACTGGCACAACTTACTGGCTGGCAGGCTATTGACGGATTTAAAGAAGGTGAACCCGCGGAGGCGGAAATTGGTGTCGCGGTAATCGACTGTGGCGGCACATTACGCTGCGGCATCTATCCGAAACGACGTATTCCCACCATTAATATCCACTCGACGGGCAAGTCCGGTCCGCTGGCGCAGTACATTGTGGAAGATATTTATGTCTCTGGCGTAAAAGAAGAAAACATCACTGTAGTGGGTGATGCGACACCACAACCCTCTTCCGTGGGCCGTGACTATGACACCAGTAAGAAAATCACCGAACAAAGCGATGGTTTACTGGCGAAGGTGGGAATGGGCATGGGGTCCGCCGTTGCGGTGCTGTTTCAATCTGGTCGTGACACCATCGACACTGTATTAAAAACCATTCTGCCGTTTATGGCATTCGTCTCGGCGCTCATTGGCATCATTATGGCTTCTGGCCTTGGTGACTGGATTGCCCACGGTCTTGCTCCGCTGGCGAGCCATCCACTGGGTCTGGTCATGCTGGCGCTCATCTGCTCCTTCCCACTGCTTTCACCTTTCCTCGGCCCAGGCGCAGTTATCGCACAGGTTATCGGCGTATTGATTGGCGTGCAGATTGGTCTCGGCAATATTCCGCCGCATCTGGCTTTACCGGCACTGTTTGCCATCAACGCGCAGGCGGCCTGCGACTTCATCCCGGTCGGTTTGTCGCTGGCGGAAGCCCGTCAGGACACGGTTCGCGTCGGTGTCCCTTCTGTACTGGTGAGCCGCTTTTTAACCGGCGCACCGACTGTACTGATCGCCTGGTTTGTCTCCGGTTTTATCTATCAATAGAGGCTGAAACATGACCGTTATTTATAAGACCACCATCACCCGTATCGGCGCGAGTGCCACTGACGCCCTCAGCGACCAGATGCTCATCACCTTTCGTGAAGGCGCGCCAGCGGACCTCGAAGAGTATTGCTTCATTCATTGCCACGGCGAGTTGAAAGGTGCACTCCATCCCGGTTTGCAATTTACGCTCGGGCAGCATCGCTATCCGGTGACCGCTGTTGGCAGCGTGGCGGAAGACAACCTTCGCGAACTGGGTCATGTCACCCTGCGCTTCGATGGTTTAAACGAAGCGGTATTTCCGGGCACTGTCCATGTGGCAGGCCCTGTACCCGACGATATCGCGCCGGGATCGGTTTTGAAGTTTGAATCTGTTAAGGAGTAAAAAATGAATCAGGTTGCCGTTGTCATCGGTGGTGGGCAAACCTTAGGCGCGTTCCTGTGCCACGGTCTGGTTGCCGAGGGGTATCGCGTCGCGGTTGTCGATATTCAGAGCGACAAAGCCGCAAATGTGGCACAAGAAATTAACGCCGAATATGGTGAAAGTATGGCGTACGGTTTTGGTGCTGACGCCACTAGCGAGCAAAGCGTTCTGGCGCTCTCTCGTGGGGTAGATGAAATCTTTGGTCGCGTGGATTTGCTGGTCTATAGCGCCGGAATAGCAAAAGCAGCCTTTATCAGCGACTTCCAGCTCGGCGATTTTGACCGTTCGCTACAAGTGAATCTGGTGGGTTATTTCCTGTGTGCCCGTGAATTTTCGCGTTTGATGATCCGCGACGGGATTCAGGGTCGCATTATTCAGATCAACTCGAAATCCGGCAAAGTGGGCAGCAAACACAACTCTGGCTACAGCGCAGCGAAATTTGGTGGCGTCGGGCTGACTCAATCACTGGCGCTGGATCTGGCGGAGTACGGCATTACGGTGCATTCACTGATGCTCGGTAACCTGCTGAAATCGCCGATGTTCCAGTCACTGTTGCCACAATACGCGACCAAGCTGGGTATCAAACCGGATCAAGTCGAGCAGTATTACATCGACAAAGTACCGCTCAAACGCGGCTGCGATTATCAAGATGTGCTGAATATGCTGCTGTTCTACGCCAGTCCTAAGGCGTCGTACTGCACCGGACAGTCGATCAATGTCACCGGCGGTCAGGTGATGTTCTGATCAACAGCGGAGATCCATTAAGGATCTCCGTGAGACTATAGAATGCCTGATGCGCTACGCTCATCAGGCATACAGGACTTCCGCCACTACATTAAGGAAAAGTTATGGTATCCGCACTCATCACCGTCGCCGTTATCGCCTGGTGTGCGCAACTGGCCTTAGGCGGCTGGCAAATTTCTCGTTTTAACCGTGCCTTCGACACACTATGCCAGCAAGGGCGGGTTGGCGTGGGCCGTTCCAGCGGGCGCTTTAAACCGCGGGTCGTGGTCGCCATCGCGCTGGACGATCAGCAGCGCATCGTCGACACCTTGTTTATGAAAGGACTGACCGTCTTCGCCCGACCGCAAAAAATTCCCGCAATTACCGGTATGCATGCGGGTGATTTACAGCCCGATGTGATCTTTCCCCATGATCCACTATCACAGAATGCTCTATCATTGGCGCTTAAACTGAAACGTGGATAATTTCGTTGTGAATGTTACTTGCTTGCGAAGTTATCATTTTGAAACCTAAATCAGGTAATCACGCCCATGAAACCTCGTCAGCGTCAGGCCGCCATTCTGGAGTATCTGCAAAAGCAGGGTAAATGCTCGGTTGAAGAATTGGCGCAATACTTTGACACCACAGGCACAACCATTCGCAAAGATCTGGTCATTCTGGAACATGCCGGAACCGTCATTCGTACTTATGGCGGAGTGGTGTTGAATAAAGAGGAATCCGATCCGCCTATCGATCATAAAACACTCATCAACACCCACAAGAAAGAGCTGATTGCAGAAGCTGCCGTTAGTTTTATCCATGATGGCGATTCGATCATTCTTGATGCTGGCAGTACCGTTTTGCAGATGGTTCCCCTGCTCTCGCGCTTTAATAACATCACGGTGATGACCAACAGCCTGCATATCGTCAATGCGCTATCCGAACTGGATAACGAACAAACTATCCTGATGCCAGGCGGAACGTTTCGTAAAAAATCGGCCTCATTTCACGGCCAGCTGGCAGAGAATGCCTTCGAACATTTCAGTTTCGATAAATTGTTTATGGGCACCGACGGCATCGATCTCAATGCGGGCGTAACCACCTTCAACGAGGTTTATACCGTCAGTAAGGCAATGTGCAATGCCGCGCGCGAAGTGATTTTGATGGCGGACTCATCAAAGTTTGGCCGTAAAAGCCCCAACGTAGTTTGCAGTCTTGAAAGCGTCGATAAGCTGATTACCGACGCAGGTATCGATCCGGCGTTTCGTCAGGCGCTGGAAGAGAAAGGGATCGATGTGATCATAACCGGAGAGAGCAATGAGTGAAGCACTACTGAACGCGGGACGTCAGACGTTAATGCTGGAGTTGCAGGAAGCAAGCCGTTTACCGGAACGTCTGGGCGATGATTTTGTTCGCGCCGCCAATATCATCCTGCACTGCGAAGGCAAAGTGGTGGTTTCGGGAATTGGCAAATCGGGCCACATTGGTAAGAAAATCGCCGCAACACTTGCCAGTACCGGCACACCGGCTTTTTTTGTCCATCCGGCAGAAGCACTGCACGGCGATCTGGGGATGATTGAAAGCCGCGATGTGATGCTGTTTATCTCTTACTCCGGTGGCGCGAAGGAACTGGATCTGATTATTCCGCGTCTGGAAGATAAATCTATCGCGCTGCTGGCGATGACCGGCAAACCGACGTCACCGCTGGGCCTGGCGGCAAAAGCGGTGCTGGATATCTCCGTAGAACGCGAAGCCTGCCCGATGCACCTTGCGCCGACCTCCAGCACCGTCAATACCCTGATGATGGGTGACGCGCTGGCGATGGCGGTCATGCAGGCGCGCGGATTTAATGAAGAAGATTTTGCCCGCTCCCACCCAGCCGGGGCACTGGGCGCTCGCTTGCTGAATAAAGTGCATCATCTGATGCGCCGTGACGATGCCATCCCACAGGTGGCGTTAACCGCCAGCGTGATGGATGCGATGCTGGAACTCAGCCGCACCGGTCTGGGGCTGGTGGCGGTATGTGACGCTCAACAACAGGTACAAGGCGTCTTTACCGACGGCGATTTACGTCGCTGGCTGGTAGGCGGCAGCGCACTCACCACGCCAGTTAATGAAGCGATGACGACAGGCGGCACCACGTTACAGGCGCAAAGTCGCGCCATCGACGCCAAAGAGATCCTGATGAAGCGCAAAATCACTGCCGCACCGGTGGTGGATGAAAACGGCAAACTCACCGGCGCAATTAACCTGCAGGATTTCTATCAGGCCGGGATTATTTAATCCTTCATTCCCAGACGTTTCGCCAGCCGATGCAGGTTGGCGACGTCGGTTTCCAGCATCCGCGCGCAGGCAGCCCAGTTATGATGATTTTGTGCCAGTGCCTGGCGAATAGTTTCACGCTGGAACGCTTCTGTCGCTTCACGCAGGTTTTGCTTAACAACGGGCACCGCCGCCGCTTCTGGCGGCGGCAACGTCACCTCAGGAAAAGCAAAATGTTGCGCCTCAAGAATCACTTCATCGCCGTTGCGGGTGGCTCTCGCCAGCACTACCGCCCGATGAATAGCATGTTCCAGTTCGCGCACGTTCCCCGGAAAACGATAGTGTTGCAGTAAATTTCGCGCTCCGGCACTTAATACCACGCGGGAGAGCCCCAGCCGCAAACGACACTGTTCGCAGAAATACCCCGCCAGCAGAATGACATCATCGCCCCGCTCACGCAGCGGCGGCACCGAAAGTGGAAACACGCTCAGGCGATGAAACAAGTCAGCGCGAAATCGCCCTGCCAGCACCTCTTCGCGTAAGTCGCGGTTAGTCGCCGCCAGCACGCGCACATCGACCCGCAAACTACGGTCATCGCCAACGCGCTGAATATCGCCATACTGCAACACCCTCAGCAGCTTGGCCTGCAATGCCAACGACAACTCGCCGATCTCATCCAGAAACAGAGTGCCGTTATCCGCCATTTCAAACTTCCCGCTGCGGTTACTGATAGCGCCAGTAAACGCTCCTTTCACATGCCCGAACAACTCACTTTCCGCCACACTTTCCGGCAGTGCAGCACAGTTGAGATAGACCAGCGGATTCACCGCCCGTGGCGAGGCTTCATGAATCGCTTTCGCCACCAGCTCCTTACCGGTTCCCGTCTCACCGCTGATCAGGACGTTGAGATCGGACGCCGCCACAATCTCAATCTCTTTTTTCAGTTGCGTCATGCCAGGGGACAAGCCAATCATCTGCGTCTGTTTCACCGCTTCAAACGGCGTGGCCTCGCCTGGCATCATATTCTGGCTTTCCAGTTGTTCAATCAGCAACGCATTGCTTAACGCTCCCGCCGCCAGCGCAGCAATCAGCCGTAGCTCTTCGTCGCTGAAAACATCGAACTGATCGGGCTGCATCCCGTCGAGCGTCAGTGCGCCGATCAGGTTTTGCCCGGCAAACAATGGCAGACCAACGCAGGCGTGAACCTTCAGACTCTCCTGCCCAGGAATCAAACCGTCATAGGGATCGGGCAATTCGCTGTCTGCGGGAAAGCGCACCACATCCCCGGCGCGGGCAATCGCTTCCAGCCGTGGATGCCCTTCCAGCGCAAAGCGTCTACCGAGTACACCCTTTGCCAGACCGTCGATGGCAAGCGGAATAAACTGCCGCGAATCGTAACGTAGCAACGCAGACGCATCGCACTCCAGCACCTGACGTAGCGTGGTGATCAGGCGCTGAAAACGATCCTGATGACCAATCCCACGCTGCAATTCGATGGCGATATTCGCCAGCACATCAACGGAAAAACTCATCTTTGCCTCACTGTCAATTTGACTATAGATATTGTCATATCGACCATTTGATTGATAGTCATTTTGACTACTCATTAATGAGCATAATTTTATTTATAGAGTAAAAACAATCAGATAAAAAACTGGCACGTAATCTGCAATTAGCAAGACATCTTTTTAGAACACGCTGAATAAATTGAGGTTGCTATGTCTATTGTGGTGAAAAATAACATTCATTGGGTTGGTCAACGTGACTGGGAAGTGCGTGATTTTCACGGTACGGAATATAAAACGCTGCGCGGCAGCAGTTACAACAGCTACCTCATCCGCGAAGAAAAAAACGTGCTGATCGACACCGTCGACCATAAATTCAGCCGCGAATTTGTGCAGAACCTGCGTAATGAAATCGATCTGGCGGATATCGATTACATCGTGATTAACCATGCAGAAGAGGACCACGCTGGGGCGCTGACCGAACTGATGGCGCAAATTCCCGATACGCCGATTTACTGTACTGCCAACGCTATCGACTCGATAAATGGTCATCACCATCATCCGGAGTGGAATTTTAATGTGGTGAAAACTGGTGACACGCTGGATATCGGCAACGGCAAACAGCTCATTTTTGTCGAAACGCCAATGCTGCACTGGCCGGACAGCATGATGACTTACCTGACAGGCGACGCGGTGCTGTTCAGTAACGATGCTTTCGGTCAGCACTACTGCGACGAGCATCTGTTCAACGATGAAGTGGATCAGACGGAGCTTTTCGAGCAGTGCCAGCGTTACTACGCCAATATCCTGACGCCGTTCAGCCGCCTGGTAACACCGAAAATTACCGAGATCCTGGGCTTTAACTTACCAGTCGATATGATAGCGACCTCTCACGGCGTGGTATGGCGCGATAACCCGACGCAAATTGTCGAGCTGTACCTGAAATGGGCGGCTGATTATCAGGAAGACAGAATCACCATTTTCTACGACACCATGTCGAATAACACCCGCATGATGGCTGACGCTATCGCCCAGGGGATTGCGGAAACCGACCCACGCGTGGCGGTGAAAATTTTCAACGTCGCCCGAAGCGATAAAAACGAAATCCTGACCAATGTCTTCCGCTCAAAAGGCGTGCTGGTCGGCACTTCGACGATGAATAACGTGATGATGCCGAAAATCGCCGGGCTGGTGGAGGAGATGACTGGTTTACGCTTCCGTAACAAACGCGCCAGTGCTTTCGGCTCTCACGGCTGGAGCGGCGGTGCGGTGGATCGTCTTTCCACGCGCCTGCAGGATGCGGGTTTCGAAATGTCGCTTAGCCTGAAAGCGAAATGGCGACCAGACCAGGACGCTCTGGAGTTATGCCGTGAACACGGTCGCGAAATCGCCCGTCAGTGGGCGCTCGCGCCGCTGCCGCAGAGCACGGTGAATAAGGTAGTCAAAGAAGAAACCTCTGCCACCACGACGGCTGACCTCGGCCCACGGATGCAGTGCAGCGTCTGCCAGTGGATTTACGATCCGGCAAAAGGCGAGCCAATGCAGGACGTTGCGCCAGGAACGCCGTGGAGTGAAGTCCCGGATAACTTCCTCTGCCCGGAATGCTTCCTCGGCAAAGACGTCTTTGAAGAACTGGCATCGGAGGCAAAATGAGTAACGGCATTGTGATCATCGGTTCGGGCTTCGCCGCCCGCCAACTGGTGAAAAATATTCGCAAACAGGACGCCACTATTCCATTAACCCTGATTGCCGCCGACAGCATGGATGAGTACAACAAACCTGACCTCAGCCATGTTATCAGTCAGGGGCAACGTGCCGATGACCTTACCCGCCAGACGGCGGGTGAATTTGCCGAGCAGTTTAATCTGCACCTGTTTCCACAAACCTGGGTGACGGATATCGATGCCGAAGCCCGTGTGGTGAAAAGCCAGAATAATCAGTGGCAATACGACAAGCTAGTACTGGCAACCGGTGCCAGTGCCTTTGTCCCGCCTGTGCCTGGGCGTGAGTTAATGCTGACGTTAAATAGTCAGCAAGAGTATCGCGCCTGTGAAACGCAACTGCGGGATGCCCGACGCGTGTTGATTGTTGGCGGTGGTTTGATTGGTAGCGAACTGGCGATGGATTTTTGTCGTGCAGGCAAAGCGGTCACGCTAATCGACAACGCTGCCAGTATTCTGGCGTCGTTAATGCCACCGGAAGTAAGCAGCCGCTTGCAGCATCGGTTGACGGAGATGGGCGTTCATCTGCTGTTGAAATCTCAGTTACAGGGGCTGGAAAAAACGGATTCTGGCATTCTGGCAACGCTGGACCACCAGCGTAGTATCGAAGTGGATGCGGTAATTGCCGCCACCGGACTGCGCCCGGAAACAGCCCTGGCACGACGCGCCGGGCTGACGATTAATCGCGGCGTTTGCGTGGATAGTTATCTGCAAACCAGTAATGACGATATTTATGCGCTGGGCGATTACGCGGAAATCAACGGTCAGGTACTGCCATTCCTGCAGCCGATTCAACTTAGCGCGATGGTGCTGGCAAAAAATCTTCTCGGCAATAACACGCCGCTGAAACTACCGACGATGCTGGTGAAAATCAAAACGCCGGAATTACCGCTGCATCTGGCAGGCGAAACCCAGCGTCAGGATTTACGCTGGCAAATTAATACCGAACGCCAGGGAATGGTGGCTCGCGGTGTTGACGATGCTGACCAGCTTCGCGCCTTTGTGGTCAGTGAGGATCGGATGAAAGAGGCATTTGGATTGTTGAAAACATTGCCGATGTAGGTGGGCTACTGTGCCTAAAATGTCGGATGCGACGCTAGCGCGTCTTATCCGACCTACGGGGACGCATGTGTAGGCCGGATAAGGCGTTTACGCCGCATCCGGCAATGGTGTCCAAATGCAACACGTTTTATCCGTTCTGGACTTCACCCGCTAACCAACGCGCCGCAGCAATAACCCCCTGCCCCAGAGACAAACCGCCATCACCCGCCGGTAAACTCTGTGGAAAGAGCAATGTGAAATCAGCGAGATAATGCGCCAGACGTGCACGCAGCAAACGGTTATGAATAACCCCGCCGCTAAATACCAGCGTAGTGATACCACGCATCGTGGCCTGCTCACGCATCAACGCGGCAAAACCCTGCGCCAGCGCATCATGAAACGCCCACGCGCGTTGATTAACCTGTGCCTGCCAGTTCAGCCACTGCTGCCAGAAAGCGGCGAGATCCAGTTGATTGTCCACCAGCGGCATCGTCACCGGATGCGTCACTCCGTGGCATGAGGCTGCGAGCGCCTCCAGAGCACAAGCCGCTTCACCTTCATAACTTAACGTGGCTGGCGCACAGCCCAGTGCCGCCGCCACTGCATCGAACAACCGCCCACACGATGACGCCAGCGGCGCGTTAATTCCACGCTCAATGGCCCGCGCCAGCACGCTCCAGTTTTGCTGTTGCACACTTGCTGTTTCAGGGTAATTCTGCCACTCCGGCACAAAGCGCAGGCACTGCGCCAGCAGGTTTCGCCACGGCTGCTTCGCTGCCAAATCGCCACCCGGAAGCGCCACTGCAGGCAAGCCGCCCAGGTGCTCACATTCGCGATAGTTCACCCGCAGGCACTCGCCGCCCCACAAAGCGCCGTTCTCCCCCATACCGATACCGTCGAGCGTCAAAGCAATGACATCACCGCCATCCAGCGGCCACTGATGCTCTGCCAGACACGCCGCTGCATGGGCATGATGATGCAGTACCGTTTGCGTCGGCAGATTCATTTCACGCGCCCACTGGCTGGAGACATAGCCCGGATGCGCGTCATGCACAACGTATTTCGGGGTAAAATCGTAGATGTTTTGCATCAGGCGTAACGCTTCGCGCCACTGCATCTGGATGCCATCGTCACTTAAATCGCCCAGATGCTGACTCAACACCGCTTGTTCACCGCGCACCAGGCAGAAGGTATTTTTCAGATCCGCTCCGAGACACAGCACAGGCGGAACATTTTTAAAGCCCGGAGGCAAAGCCAGCGCATCCGGCACATACCCCCGCGAACGGCGCAGCATTTCGCCGCTTTCGCGCACCACCGAATCATCCATCCGCTGCACGATGTCGCGGTTATGTATCAAGAATCCGTCGGCAATGCCCTGCAAATCCGCCAGCGCCTGTTCGTTGCTGATAGCTGGTGGTTTACCGCTCAGGTTGCCGGAGGTCATCACCAGCGGGCATTGCAGTTCCTGTAACAGCAAATGCTGGAGCGGGTTCGCAGGCAACATTACCCCGACTTCGTTAAGGTCAGGGGCGATATCATCACAAAGCTCAGGAACGTATTTTTTATCCACCAGCACAATCGGCGCGGCGGGCGTGGTAAGCAACTGGCGCGCAGCGTCTGGTAAACCGTCAGCCACTGGCAACATGACCGCCAGCGGTTTCGCCGGGCGATGTTTGCGCGCCCGAAGTGTCGCCACCGCGTTACTGTTACGTGCATCGCAGGCAAGATGAAATCCGCCAATCCCTTTGATGGCGACAATGTTGCCCATTTTTAACTGTGCGATAGCCGCCTGTAATGACGCCTCTTGTTCTGCATGTTCACCATGACTTACCCATTCAAGATGCGGGCCACACTCCGGGCAGGCCACCGGCTGGGCGTGGAAGCGACGATCGAGCGGGTCGCGGTACTCTTTGTCACAAGCCGGACACAACGGAAACGCCGCCATCACGGTAAACGGGCGGTCGTAAGGCATGGCGCGAATAATGGTGAAACGCAGGCCGCAGTGGGTACAGTTGATAAACGGATAACGATAACGCCGTTCGCCTGGGGTATTCATTTCGGCAAGGCAAGCAGGGCAAGTAGCGGCATCCGGGACAATTTGCGTATTCATGGCACCTCCCGCGCTCTGGCGGATGGTGAACTCAGTGGGCAGTTGTGACCAGATGTACGGCTCACGCTCGACGCTATCAATACGCGCCAGCGGCGGGCAGTGCTGATGCAATTGAACAAGAAACGTTTCCGGGTCTTCCCGCAGCCGGACTTCTACGCCATCGCCGTCATTACAGACATCGCCGTGAAGATTTAATTGCTGTGCCAGCTGCCAGACAAACGGACGAAAACCGACGCCCTGCACTTTGCCACGAATACGCAGTTGGACACCGCAAGATGTGTTTTTTGCCATTGAGTTATTCCCGCCATCATGAATTGCGTAACCCGCCCAGCCGGACACGACAGCGTCGCATCCGGCAGTCACAGGTCGGCGATACCGCCCGCTCCGTATTCTACGAATATTTCCGGGAATTCCTTTGATGCCAGAACAGTTCTGTAAGATTTTTAGAACATCAGCGCCGTACGGCGGCGTTTTTCTGCACTCAGTTGTTCAAGTTTATTACGATCGACACAAATCAGCGCATGAGTCGGGCAAGCCGCCATACACGCCGGGCCGTCTTCACGATGGTTGCACAGGTCACATTTATTGGCTTCGGCTTTGTCAGCCCGTACATTCAGCCCCGCGCCGCTGTTGCGAATCACCGGACGTACCACCACTTCCATCGCGCCATACGGGCAAGCCACAACGCAGGTTTTGCAACCAATGCAACGTTCCTGCATCACATGAACAAACCCTTTATCACGGCTGATAGCACCATTCGGGCAGACGTTAGCGCACGGTGCATCTTCACACTGACGGCAAACTGTCGCCGTGGAAATGTTCACACCTTTAATGACATGGATACGCGGTAAAAATGTTTCCGGGGTCAGCGATGCACAGTCCTGATTTTCCTGATGAGAAACCACGCACGCCACTTCACAGGTACGGCAACCAATACATTTACTCGCGTCAGCAATGATGAAACGGTTCATCAAATTCTCCAGCAATGACAGTTAATGCGCCGATACATTCACAAATCATGCCAGTTTTTAATTCACTGTTATTTAAGGAAATTAATTTCTGTAATGCAGGAAAAAAGATGTCATCGACACTAGTGACGATGACATGTGATGACAATGTTTATCGCGAAAGAGCAATGAGTGAGTCGCGGTGGATCAGTTTTCCGCTGAAGGTTTTCGGCGGTGAGAAATCCCCGCCATCGAGCATAAAAATCAGCCGTCCAATAATTTCCTGAATCATCTCAGTCACCGGAATTTTTACGCTGGAGAGCGCCGGAACGATATAGGGGGCAATTGCGATATCATCGAATCCGATAACTGACACCTGCTCTGGCACCGCTACGCCGCGCTCGTGCAACGCTTTCATCGCACCTATCGCCATATCGTCGTTACTGGCAACTAACGCGCTAAATTTAGCCCCACGTTCGAGCAACGTTTCTACCCCTTCGGCCCCGCTGGCGGGCGTCCATTTACCGTTAGCGATAAGTTTTTCATTGAGCGCAATACCATGCTGCGCCAGCGCGTCTTTATACCCAGCAAGACGTTCAATGCTGGTGGGGGAATCCATCGAGCCGGTAAGGAAAGCAATCTCCTGATGTCCGGCGTTTATCAACTCTGCCACGGCATTAAAGCTGGTCTGTTTATGATCGCACCAGACGCTATGGCTGCTGTTTTTGCGCAGGCGGCGATTAAGCACCATTATCGGCTGACTGTGCGCGTCAATGATGTCATCGATCTCATCCACGCTTAAAAAACGCGGGTAAATCATAATGGCGTCGCAGCGCAAATCCAGCAGATACTGAATCGCCTGGCGCTCTTCTTCGGCGCTGTGTTTACCATCTGCCAATAGCAACTGCCGCCCTTTCTCTTCCGCCATTCGCGCGGCATGAAAGAGTAATTCACTAAAATAAATGCCGTGGTAAAGCGTGTTGGTCACTACCAGCCCCAGCGTCTGAGTACTCTTCGCCGACAGATTGCGCGCCAGCAAGTTTGGGCGGTAACCGCTCTCTTCTACCGCCTGAAACACGCGATCTTTAGTCTCCTGGCTGACGTAGCCATTACCTGAAAGCACGCGGGAAACGGTCGCTTTTGAAACCCCGGCGCGCTTCGCCACTTCCAGCATCGTCGTCATCATTTTCATCCCTTTACACGCAATCAACGCAGTGTACTGCACCGTTTGCCGATTGTCCTTGCGCAATCGGCGGGAAAAATATTCAGGTGACCGGTTTCACAAATATAAAAAATGAATAATTAACTCTCTTGCTTATTTAGTGACAACTATTCATGATTTTGTGAAACGGGTTTCCTGATTCCGTTTCAGCATCGGCATTTTTCCGTTACGTCGACTGATAACAACTACATCTACCCTACTGATAACAGGATAAAATCCGATGGCCAAAAATTATGCGGCGCTGGCACGCTCGGTGATAGCGGCACTGGGCGGCGTTGATAACATCTCGGCGGTCACGCACTGTATGACGCGTTTGCGCTTTGTTATCAAAGATGACCAGCTTATCGACAGCCCGACGTTAAAAACCATCCCCGGCGTGCTCGGCGTGGTACGTAGTGACAACCAGTGTCAGGTGATTATCGGCAATACCGTTTCACAAGCCTTTCAGGAAGTCGTCAGCCTGCTGCCGGGAGATATGCAGCCCGCACAGCCCGTGGGTAAACCCAAACTCACGCTGCGTCGCATTGGTGCGGGGATCCTCGATGCGCTGATCGGCACCATGTCACCGCTGATCCCGGCGATTATCGGCGGATCGATGGTCAAACTGCTGGCGATGATCCTCGAGATGAGCGGCGTGCTGACAAAAGGATCGCCGACCTTAACCATTCTGAATGTGATTGGTGACGGTGCTTTCTTCTTCCTGCCGCTGATGGTCGCGGCATCTGCCGCCATCAAATTTAAAACCAATATGTCGCTGGCGATTGCCATCGCGGGTGTGCTGGTACATCCGAGTTTTATTGAACTGATGGCGAAAGCGGCCTAGGGTGAACATGTCGAATTTGCCCTGATTCCGGTCACCGCGGTGAAATACACCTACACAGTGATCCCGGCGCTGGTGATGACCTGGTGCCTGTCATATATCGAACGCTGGGTGGATCGCATTACACCGGCGGTGACCAAAAACTTCCTCAAGCCAATGCTGATTGTGTTGATTGCCGCACCGCTGGCAATCCTGCTGATTGGCCCGATTGGTATCTGGATCGGTAGCGCCATTTCGGCGCTGGTTTACACCATTCATGGTTATCTGGGCTGGCTTTCAGTCGCCATTATGGGCGCGCTGTGGCCTCTGCTGGTAATGACCGGGATGCACCGCGTCTTTACGCCAACCATCATTCAGACCATTGCCGAAACCGGCAAAGAAGGGATGGTCATGCCGTCAGAGATCGGCGCTAACCTGTCGCTGGGCGGTTCATCACTGGCGGTGGCGTGGAAAACGAAAAACCCGGAACTGCGCCAGACGGCGCTGGCTGCGGCGGCATCAGCCATTATGGCGGGGATTTCCGAACCGGCGTTATACTGCGTGGCGATCCGCCTGAAACGTCCGCTTATCGCCAGTCTTATCAGCGGTTTTATTTGCGGCGCGGTTGCCGGTATGGCGGGGCTTGCCAGCCACTCAATGGCAGCGCCGGGGCTATTTACCAGCGTGCAATTCTTCGATCCGGCGAATCCAATGAGCATCGTCTGGGTGTTCGCAGTCATGGCGCTGGCGGTGGTGCTGTCGTTTATCCTCACACTGTTGCTCGGCTTTGAGGATATTCCTGTTGAGGAAGCGGCTGCCCAGGCGCGAAAGCATCAGAGCGTACAACCGACCGTCGCCAAAGAAGTAAGTCTTAATTGAGGATGAAAATGTCAGTATTTCCAGAAGGTTTTTTATGGGGCGGCGCGCTTGCCGCCAACCAGTCTGAAGGTGCGTTCCGTGAAGGCGGAAAAGGGCTGACCACCGTCGATATGATCCCACACGGCGAGCATCGAATGGCGGTGAAACTGGGGCTGGAAAAACGTTTTCAGTTGCGCGATGACGAGTTTTATCCCAGCCATGAGGCGACGGATTTTTATCATCGTTATAAAGAAGATATCGCCCTGATGGCAGAGATGGGATTCAAGGTTTTCCGTACCTCAATTGCCTGGAGCCGTCTCTTTCCGCAGGGCGATGAAATCACGCCCAATCAGCAGGGCATTGCTTTTTATCGTTCTGTCTTTGAAGAGTGTAAAAAGTACGGTATCGAACCGCTGGTCACGTTGTGCCACTTCGATGTGCCGATGCATCTGGTCACCGAATATGGCTCTTGGCGTAACCGCAAGCTGGTGGAGTTTTTCAGCCGCTACGCCAGAACCTGCTTTGAAGCATTTGATGGTCTGGTGAAATACTGGCTAACCTTCAATGAAATCAACATTATGTTGCATAGCCCGTTCTCCGGCGCGGGTCTGGTGTTTGAAGAAGGTGAAAATCAGGATCAGGTGAAATATCAGGCCGCGCATCACCAGCTGGTTGCCAGTGCGCTAGCCGCCAAAATCGGCCATGAGGTTAACCCGCAAAATCAGGTGGGCTGTATGCTGGCGGGCGGCAACTTCTACCCTTACAGCTGCAAACCGGAAGATGTCTGGGCGGCGCTGGAGAAAGATCGGGAAAACCTGTTTTTTATCGATGTGCAGGCGCGCGGCGCGTATCCGGCTTACTCTGCCCGCGTATTTCGCGAAAAAGGGGTAACCATAGATAAAGCGCTGGGCGATGATGAGATCCTGAAAAACACCGTCGATTTTGTCTCTTTCAGCTATTACGCCTCGCGCTGCGCCTCGGCGGAGATGAACGCCAACAACAGCAGTGCGGCGAACGTGGTGAAATCGCTGCGTAACCCGTATCTGCAAGTGAGCGACTGGGGCTGGGGAATTGATCCACTCGGTCTGCGTATCACCATGAATATGATGTACGATCGTTATCAGAAGCCGCTGTTTCTGGTGGAAAACGGCCTCGGCGCAAAAGATGAACTTGCTGCCAATGGCGAGATTAACGATGACTATCGCATCAGCTATTTACGCGAACATATCCGCGCAATGGGCGAAGCGATTGCAGATGGCATTCCGCTGATGGGCTACACCACATGGGGCTGTATTGATTTAGTTTCCGCCTCTACGGGTGAAATGAGCAAACGCTACGGTTTTGTCTACGTAGACCGTGACGACGCAGGCAACGGCACGCTGACGCGCACACGTAAGAAATCGTTCTGGTGGTATAAAAAAGTGATTGCCAGTAATGGGGAAGATTTAGAGTAAGTAACAGTGCCGGATGCGGCGTGAACGCCTTATCCGGCCTACATGTCGCACGAACCAGGAAGGCCCGATAAGCGCATCGGGCAATTTAGCATTTGGCATCAGAGCTGGTTCACCCCATCAAGAACATCCCTGTCCTGATTCCTTAATGAAAAACTACTCTTCTTCCACCGCTAACTGCGCGAAGCCGCCATTCCCTTCCCAGCCTTCCAGTCGTTGATAAACGGTTTCTACCGCATCTTTAATCGGCTGGGTCATCGGGTAGTAAAAGCCGACGATATCCGGCTGTATGCCGAGGAAAATCACTTCGCCAATATCTTCTTTCAACTGGTCGATAAGATAGTTCAGAGGCATGTTATGGGTAGTCATCATAAACATCTCGGCGATATCATCCGGGTCGATGATGCGGATCTCGCCGGGGTTTAGCCCCATATCCGTGGCGTCGACAATCAGTAACCGCGTAGGGCGCAGTTCACGGATGGCGACGATGTCGTTTTCCGGTGCACTACCGCCGTCAATCACCACCCAGTTACCTTTCGGCGCGGCGGCGCACTTTTCCGCCAGCAGCGGACCTGCGCCATCATCGCCCATCATGCTATTGCCAACACAGAGTAAAACGTCAGTCACGCAATCTCCTCACCATCAAATAGATGGCGTTTTCCTGATGAATATCATGCAGCATACTTAACAGCATTGTACTCCATTCCTGCTGCTGCGAAGTTTGCGCTGCCCGGGCTTTATCGAATGCGTTGGCCAGCATCGGCACATGGTTAATGTCGATGACGATCTCACCGTACTTCGGTACGCCTTCCATTTTGCGGCGGGCTTCACTGCCCGCCTCCAGAGTGGCAATCCATGCCAGATATTCATCCCACGGGCAGGTGAGCGCCGCTTCCAGGCAATCGATAACCCCAAGGTGGTGACCAATCGCCAGGCTGTAATAGACCACCTGCTGCGCCTCGGCGGGCGTGGCATCGTTCTCATCAATAAATTTACGGCTCAGTTGACTGAACACCACCTTTTCACTCATCGGATACGCACCTCTTCTACAACATGATTCAGATGGCTGACAATCTCGTTCAGACGCGGATCGTTTTCCGCTTCCAGCCAGCGTGCAACCTGTTCTTCGCCCTGCCCTAACTGTGTCAGGAAGTCATCGGCAATCTGACGACCGTAACGATAACCCGCCAGGCGGCGTGCTTCGCGATCCACTTTCACGCGCAGCTGCTGCACCATATCGCCATGCAGGATCTCCGCCGGTTGTTCATCCAGTTCACCCGGCCCACGGGCGTGAATTTTCTGCTCCAGCAGGCCGAGCGCCATTGCAAAGCCGTACAGCGTGGCGGCAGGCGTTGGCGGGCAGCCAGGGATATAAACATCCACAGGGACAATTTTATCCGTACCGCCCCACACGCAGTAGAGATCGTGGAAGATCCCGCCGCTGTTACCGCAGGCACCGTAGGAGATACAAATTTTCGGGTCCGGCGCGGACTGCCACGCACGCAGCGCAGGGGATCGCATTGCACGGGTGACCGCGCCGGTAAACAGTAAAATATCCGCATGACGCGGTGAAGGAACGACTTTAATGCCGAAGCGTTCTGCATCAAACAGCGGCGATAAAGTGGCGAAAATTTCGATTTCGCAGCCGTTGCAGCCGCCGCAGTCCACGCGGTAAACATAGGCAGAACGTTTGATTTTTTTCAGTAACGACGCCTTCATGCTGGCGATGGATTCATCCACCGTCATCGGGACCGGAATGCCGTTGGCGTCACGGGGGCCTAATAAATTGCTCATCAGATGGCCTCTTTCATATGGCGAGTCAGTTCAATACGGTCGGACGGCACCAGGCATTTCTGGCGCTTACATTCCGGGCAAGTCTCAAAGCTTTCGCGGTGGTTTTCCGCGCGGCTGTCGCCGTTGTGCTTAAGCAGCGCAATGGCGTAGTCGATCTCTTTCTGGACGGCGAAAGGACGATTGCAGACGCGACAGTTGCACAGCGCGAAGCGAGACTGTTGCAGGAAGTCTTCTTTCTTCCACACCGCCAGTTCGTACTCTTGCGACAGCTTAATCGCCGCCGTCGGGCAAACTTCTTCGCAGCGTCCACAGAAGATGCAGCGCCCGAGATTAAACTCCCAGGCCAGCTCTCCTGTGGCGAGGTCAGTTTCAACCGTTAAGGCGTTTGACGGGCAGGCATTGACGCAGGCCGCGCAGCCGATGCACTGCTGCGGGTTCTGCTCTGGCTTACCACGGAAGTTTTTATCAACCGCAATCGGCTCCAGCGGATAAGACGAGGTCGCCGTGCCGGTTTTGATAACTTTTTTGATAAAGGTAAACATGGCGATTCCTTATTTCAGCGGCGAGTTTTTACGCTCAATGCTGTAGCGCTCGAGTTCTTTGTACGGCACCACTTTGCTCTTCTTCTTACGTACATCGACCACAGTCATGCGGTCGGTACAGGAGTAGCAAGGGTCCAGGCTACCGATAATCAGCGGCGCATCGGAAACAGTGTTGCCACGCAGCATGTAGCGCAGGGTCGGCCAGTTCGCGTAGGTCGCGGCACGGCAGCGCCAGCGGTACAGCTTCTGGTTGTCGCCAGTCATGCTCCAGTGGATATCATCACCGCGCGGCGCTTCGGCAAAGCCCAGCGCGAAACGGTGCGGAATGTAGGTAAAGCCTTCCACCATCAGCGGGCCACCCGGCAGGTTATCCAGACCGTAGTCGATCATGTTCAGCGCGGTATAGACTTCGTTGATACGCACTTTCAGACGCGAAATAACGTCGCAGCCCTGCTCGCTGTGGACTTCCACTGGCAGCAGGCCATAACCAACAAACGGGTGATCAGCGCGGGTATCGCGAGCGTGTCCGCTGGCGCGGACCATCGGGCCAACGTTACTGAAATCGCGGGCAATTTCCGGGTCCAGACGACCAATGCCGACGGTGCGCTGTTCCATGTTCGGTGTGCTCAGCAGCACATCCACCAGCTCCTGCACTTCACGACGCATCTGTTGCGCCAGCTGGTGGGTCTGGATCATGTCATCTTTCAACAGATCGCGACGAATCCCGCCGATCAGGTTCAGGCCGTAGGTTTTACGCGCACCGGTGAGGATCTCGGCCATTTTCATGGAGGTTTCACGCACGCGGAAGAACTGCATAAAGCCGTAGTCGAAGCCGGTAAAGTGGCAGGCGAGGCCGAGGTTGAGCAGATGCGAGTGCAGGCGTTCCACCTCCAGCAGAATGGCGCGGATCATCTGCGCACGTTCTGGCACCTGAATACCCATCGCGTTTTCCACCGACGTGGTGTAGGCGGTGCTGTGGGCGAAGCCGCAGATCCCGCACACACGGTCAGAGAGGAAGGTCACTTCGTTATAACCCATGCGGGTTTCCGCCAGTTTTTCCATACCGCGATGGACATAGAACAAGCGGTAGTCTGCGTCGATAATGTTTTCGCCATCGACGAACAGACGGAAGTGGCCCGGTTCGTCAGAAGTGACGTGCAGCGGACCAATCGGCACGACGTTGTTTTTCTTGTCGCCCAGTTCGTTGATGAACTCGTAGGTTTCAGCACCGGTGGTCGGTGCCGGACGCTGACGATAATCCATGCTGTCTTTACGCAGCGGATAAAGTTCATCCGGCCAGTCATCCGGCAGCACCAGACGGCGTTCATCCGGCAGACCAACCGGAATCAAACCGTACATATCGCGCACTTCGCGCTCGCCCCACACCGCCGCCGGAACGCGCGGCGTCACGGACGGATACTCCGGTTTGTTGGCATCAACTTCGACGCGAACCGTTACCCAGCACTTAGTCCCCTTCTCCATCGACAGCACGTAATAAACGGCGTAATGACCATTCAGTTTGCGTTCGTCGTTACCAAAAAGCACCGACAGCCAGCCCCCCTGCTTGTAGTAGAGAAACTCCACCACTTCCGGCAGATAGTTCACCTTTACGGTGACAGTCAGCTGATCTTTGGTCTGCCAGGCGTGGTCCAGCACGACGCCCGGAAATGCCTCATTCAGCGCGGCGAGATAATGTTGACCTAATTTTTCTTCAGACATGCTCAAACTCTCTTTAATCACGCCGCCAGCAAGGAGACGAACGCTAAAAATGCAAAGCCAAACCCAGCCCAGGTAATGCGCGGAGTAATATCAAGACGCAGACGGGCCATGCTGTTTTCGAACAGCGCGATAACCAGGACGCCGACCACCAGTTTTACGATGGCAATCACCAGCGCCAGCAGCAGTCCACCGGCGGTGAAGGTTTCCATTTGTCCCCACGGAATAAACACCCCGACGAACATCTGCAACACCACCAGCTGTTTCAGGCTGATACCCCATTTCATGACGCCAAAGCCGCTGCCGCTATACTCAGAGAGCGGACCTTCCTGCAACTCCTGCTCGGCTTCCGCCAGGTCGAACGGCAGTTTGCCCATTTCGATAAAAGTGGCGAACGCACAGGCGCAGAGCGCCAGCACCAGCGGGATGCTTTGGCTCAACGGCCAGTGATAAACGGTGTCGGTAATGTTGCTGATGTTGGTGGAACCGGCAACCTGTGCGGCAACCCACAGACCAAGCAGCAACATCGGTTCGACCAGCACGCCAAGCATCGCTTCACGGCTCGCACCGATAGCGGTAAACGGGCTACCGGTATCCAGACCGGAAATGGCAAAGAAGAAACGCGCGATGGCGAAGAGATACAGTAAGGTGATCAAATCGCCCAGTTGCGGCAGCGGAGAACCGACGGTCACCACCGGCAGCGCAGTAGCGATAGTCAGCATGACGCCCACCATCACATACGGCGTCAGGCGGAACACCCAGCCAGAGGCATCCGGGCCAACGCTCTGGCGGCCCAGCAGTTTGATAATGTCGCGATACTCCTGCAACACGCCCGGCCCGCGACGGTTATGCAGACGGGCGCGCGCCACGCGGGTAATACCGGAGAGCAGCGGCGCAACGGCAAATAACACCAGCGCCTGAATTAACGGATATAAAACACTCATTCTCAGGCTCCTCGTGAAACAATAATCACCACCAGTACCGCCAGTTCAACCAGCGCCATCCGGCGGAACAGCAACGCACTACCTTCGCACTGCCAGCCCGGCACCAGCGACACCGGATTCAGCCATTTGCGCAGTTTCAGCACTGGCGCAAACGCCTGTTTAACCGGCATGGCAAAACCGTGAGCGGTAATCACCATTGATTTTTCATGGTCGTAGCCGCACACCCAGGCCGCACCGCGGGAACGTGACGGCAGGCGGTCGCCTTTGCAAATCGCCATAATGATGAATGGCAGCAGCGGGCAGGCAATCAGCAGCAATGTGATCATTGGTTGAGAAACGGTGGTGTTAGCAGGCTCCAGAGGCAGAGGTACGGCAGCAGAGAGCATCGGCAGCAGCCACGGCGCAGCAACACCGCCAATTACGCAGCAAATCGCCAGTGCCACTACGCTTACGCTCATCAGGAGCGGCGCACAGGTGGCGTTTTCGGCTTCTTTGGTACGCGGCGCGCCGAGGAACGTGACGCCATAGACTTTCGCCATACACATCACCGCCAGCGCACCGGTAATTGCCAGACCCACAGCGAGCAGCGGCCCCAGCAGACGGGCAACAAACGCGCCACTATTGCTCAGTTTGAAAAAGGATTGATAGATAACCCATTCCCCGGCAAACCCGTTCAGCGGCGGCAGCGCAGCCATTGCCATCAACCCGACTAACATGGCGATGGAGATAACCGGCATTTTCTTGCCAATACCACCGAGTTTTTCGATATCGCGATGACCGGTACGGAACCAGACGCTCCCCGCCCCGAGGAACAGTACGCTTTTGAACAGGCTATGGTTAAGCAGATGGTACAGACCACCGACCAGGCCAAGAGCAATCAGCGCCGGTTGTTCGAGCGCGATACCCGTTACGCCAGCGCCCAGCCCCAGCCCCAGCAGGATAATGCCGATATTTTCCAGGGTGTGGTAAGCCAGCAGGCGCTGGATGTTGTGCTCCATCAGCGCATACAGACCACCGACAAACGCGGTGATCATGCCGAGCACCAGCAGCACGATCCCCCACCACAGCGGTGCATTACCGCCCAGCAGTGACAGGGTTAAAATGCCCAGCAGGCCAATTTTCATGACTACCGTAGAAAACAACGCGGCAGCTGGCGCAGAGGCGTTAGCATGTGCCTGCGGCACCCAGCCGTGCAGCGGAATAATCCCGGCGAGCAGGCCAAAGCCAATCACACCGAGCAGCCAGATATCGGAACCGAGCGGCAGCTGTTGCATACGCATATCCAGCAGGCGCAGATCCAGCGTGCCATAACGCTGCCACAGCAGCCAGCAAGCAATCGCCAGCAGCAGAGTGCCAAGACGCCCCAGCGCAAACCACAGTTTGCCCTCTTTGCTGTTGCTGGTGAGGAACACCGCACACAAGGCCATGACTTCGGCCATTACCACGAACATGCCGAGGTTGCTGGCGATGACGGCGCAGACGGCGGCAGCCATCAACATATTGATCTGCAAGCCGTTGCACTTCACCTGCGCGTGGCGATGCCAGTCAATGTTGTAGAGGCTGACAAACAGACCGCACAGACCGAGCGTAATCAGCCAAATCGCGTTAAGCGGGGAGATTTGCACATCGTAGCTTACCAGCGACAGCGCACCGCTCACGCCAACCGCGCCAGTCAGCACAGTGAAGCCCGCGGCTGCCGTATACAGGCTACCAACCGCGCCGCCAATTCCGGCTATCCAGCCACTTAGCGTCTTTTGAAAAGAAAAGAGAAATGCCAGAACAGCGGCGGCGACAAACCACACCACGCCGCTATTGATCAGGGAAATTGCGCTCATTTAGCCTCTCCACTTTGAGCCTGCTGAAACAAGGTGAGATCGCCAAAGTCCGTATTAAAAGTCAGCTCACGCTTACGTTTGCTGACGCGGGCGATATCGGTGTTATCCACCAGATGCAGGGCTTTGGTCGGGCACATCCGCACGCAGGCCGGACCTTGTTCATCAAAGCTACAAAGGTCACATTTGACGGCGATCGCGCGAATACCCGGCACCCAGTCAAGCAGCGTACTGATACGCGCCGGAGCAGGCGGTGCCGGTGGCGCTTTCGGGGTATTGGCATTTGCAGGAATATCCAGCGGACGGCTGCCGGAAAATTCAATTGCGCCAAACGGGCAGGCGATGCCGCACAGCTGGCAGCTTACGCACAGGCTTTCATTCAACTGCACGGCCCCATCAACGCGGGTGATGACGTTAACCGGGCAGACCACCGCGCAGGGTGCATCTTCACAGTGGTGACAGAGCTGCGGCGCAGATTCTTTTTCATTCAGCATCACTCTCAGGCGCGGCATTGATTGCAGGCCGTGCTGGCGATGCGTCTCTGAACAGGCTGCCTCACAAGTGTGGCAGCCGATACAGAGCGTGGAGTCAGCAATTACAAAACGATTCACCAGGCATTCCTCAGGTGATTGTCATTTTTGACGAAAACATGCCGATGAAATGTCATTTTCGACACTCATCGACACGCCCATCCCCAAACAGGCGTAACGCCTGCAAAACGGGCAAAGCCTCAGCTCATGCTGCCGGGCTTTGTCCCTTTACCAGTTGGCTTAAATTCACCGGCACATTGTTTTCAATGGCGGTGTATAAGCTGTCGTAAACGCCAGCGATTTTTTCGAGATAGTGTTCCAGAACCTGTTCGCGATCGCGGATGTTGACCTTGCCATCAATCATGCCGTCAATGCTCAGTTGCGCCTGCGCAATCCGCTGTTTGTCTTCGCCCTCTTTTGTTTCGACGTAATACTCGATGGTGTGGCTGTTAAAGCCATCCGCCAGGGTGACGTAAATACGAAAATGTTCAAAAAGGACGAAACAGAGTTCTTTGTCCGGCGCGCAGCTCATGGCGTGATGCAGGCGCGCTTTCGATAACGTGATCCCCTGAACCAGCGAATTGCAGTAGATGTGCCACTGGTCCTGTAGACGACGATGCCGCTGTGCGATGTAATCGGCTTTCTCGCTTATTTCCCAAATAGTCATTGTCAGGTTACCCGTTTAACAGAGATGCCAGCTTTAAGCATTTTCTGTGCCAATTTTTAATTTATTGTTATTAAAACGATTTTTAAGCTAAAGATGAATTTCGTCGCCGTGTCGACGTGTCATTTCGACATCATCGACATTATTCACCGCAGGGATAATCAACACTGGCACAATTATTGCTTGTAGCTGGCAATAGTTAATGGGAGGCGATATGCACGCAATAACCCTCTGCCAACGGGCACTGGAATTGATCGAACAGCAGGCCGCAAAACACGGCGCAAAACGCGTAACTGGGGTCTGGCTCAAAATTGGCGCATTTTCTTGCGTCGAAACCAGCTCTCTTGCCTTTTGTTTTGATCTGGTTTGCCGCGGCAGCGTGGCGGAAGGTTGTAAACTGCACCTCGAAGAACAAGAGGTCGAATGCTGGTGTGAAACATGCCAACAGTATGTGACGCTATTGACCCAGCGCGTCCGCCGCTGTCCACAGTGTCATGGTGACATGCTACAGATTGTGGCAGACGACGGTTTACAGATTCGGCGGATAGAAATAGACCAGGAGTGAGCGATGTGTACAACATGCGGTTGCGGTGAAGGCAACCTGTATATCGAGGGTGATGAACATAACCCTCATTCCGCGTTTCGTAGCGCGCCATTTGCCCCGGCGGCACGCCCGAAGATGAAAATCACCGGCATTAAAGCGCCTGAATTTACCCCCAGCCAGACTGAAGAAGGCGACCTGCATTACGGTCATGGCGAAGCGGGCACTCACGCACCGGGCATGAGCCAGCGTCGGATGCTGGAAGTCGAAATTGACGTGCTGGACAAAAACAACCGTCTGGCTGAACGCAACCGCGCGCGCTTTGCTGCCCGCAAGCAACTGGTGCTCAACCTGGTTTCCAGCCCAGGTTCCGGTAAAACCACCCTGCTGACGGAAACCCTAATGCGCCTGAAAGACAGCGTTCCGTGCGCGGTTATTGAAGGTGACCAGCAAACCGTGAACGATGCCGCACGCATTCGCGCTACCGGCACACCAGCGATTCAGGTGAACACAGGTAAAGGCTGCCATCTTGACGCACAGATGATTGCCGACGCCGCACCGCGTCTGCCACTGGACGATAACGGTATTCTGTTTATCGAAAACGTTGGCAACCTCGTATGCCCGGCCAGCTTCGATCTCGGTGAAAAACACAAAGTGGCGGTGCTTTCCGTTACCGAAGGTGAAGACAAACCGCTGAAATATCCGCATATGTTTGCCGCCGCCTCGCTGATGCTGCTCAACAAAGTTGACCTGTTGCCGTATCTCAACTTTGACGTTGAGAAGTGCATCGCCTGCGCCCGCGAAGTCAATCCAGAAATTGAAATCATCCTTATTTCCGCCACCAGCGGTGAAGGGATGGACCAGTGGCTGAACTGGCTGGAGACACAGCGATGTGCATAGGCGTTCCCGGCCAGATCCGCACCATTGACGGCAACCAGGCAAAAGTCGACGTCTGCGGCATTCAGCGCGATGTCGATTTAACGTTAGTCGGCAGCTGCGATGAAAACGGTCAGCCGCGCGTGGGCCAGTGGGTACTGGTACACGTTGGCTTTGCCATGAGCGTAATTACTGAAGCCGAAGCACGCGACACTCTCGACGCCTTACAAAACATGTTTGACGTTGAGCCGGATGTCGGCGCGCTGTTGTATGGCGAGGAAAAATAATGCGTTTTGTTGATGAATATCGCACGCCGGAACAGGTGATGCAGTTAATTGAGCATCTGCGCGAACGTGCTTCACATCTCTCTTACACCACCGAACGCCCTCTGCGGATTATGGAAGTGTGCGGTGGTCATACCCACGCTATTTTTAAATTCGGCCTCGACCAGTTACTGCCTGAAAACGTTGAGTTTATCCACGGTCCGGGTTGCCCGGTGTGCGTACTGCCGATGGGTAGAATCGACACCTGCGTGGAGATTGCCAGCCATCCGGAAGTCATCTTCTGTACCTTTGGCGACGCCATGCGCGTACCAGGGAAACAGGGATCGCTGTTGCAGGCAAAAGCACGCGGTGCCGATGTGCGCATCGTTTACTCGCCGATGGATGCGTTGAAACTGGCGCAGGAGAATCCAACCCGCAAAGTGGTGTTCTTCGGCTTAGGTTTTGAAACCACCATGCCGACCACCGCCATCACTCTGCAACAGGCGAAAGCGCGTGATGTGCAGAATTTTTACTTCTTCTGTCAGCACATTACGCTTATCCCGACGCTGCGCAGTTTGCTGGAACAGCCGGATAACGGTATCGACGCGTTCCTCGCGCCGGGCCACGTTAGTATGGTTATCGGCACTGATGCCTATAATTTTATCGCCAGCGATTTTCATCGTCCGCTGGTGGTCGCTGGTTTCGAACCCCTTGATCTACTGCAAGGCGTGGTGATGCTGGTGGAGCAGAAAATAGAGGCCCACAGCAAGGTAGAGAATCAGTATCGTCGGGTGGTACCGGATGCCGGTAACCTGCTGGCGCAACAGGCGATTGCCGATGTGTTCTGTGTCAACGGCGACAGCGAATGGCGCGGCTTAGGCGTGATTGAATCTTCTGGCGTGCACCTGACGCCGGATTATCAACGATTCGATGCCGAAGCACATTTCCGCCCGGCACCGCAGCAGGTCTGCGATGACCCGCGCGCGCGTTGTGGTGAGGTATTAACGGGCAAATGTAAGCCGCATCAATGCCCGCTGTTTGGTAACACCTGTAATCCTCAAACCGCATTTGGTGCACTGATGGTCTCCTCCGAAGGAGCGTGCGCCGCGTGGTATCAGTATCGTCAGCAGGAGAGTGAAGCGTGAATAATATCCAACTCGCCCACGGCAGCGGCGGCCAGGCGATGCAGCAATTAATCAACAGCCTGTTTATGGAAGCCTTTGCCAACCCGTGGCTGGCAGAGCAGGAAGACCAGGCACGTCTTGATCTGGCGCAGCTGGTAGCAGAAGGCGATCGTCTGGCGTTCTCCACCGACAGTTACGTCATTGACCCGCTGTTCTTTCCTGGCGGTAATATCGGCAAGCTGGCGATTTGCGGCACCGCGAATGACGTTGCGGTCAGTGGCGCTATTCCGTGCTATCTCTCCTGTGGCTTTATCCTCGAAGAAGGATTGCCGATGGAGACACTGAAAGCCGTAGTGACCAGCATGGCAGAAACCGCCCGCACGGCAGGCATTGCCATCGTTACTGGCGATACTAAAGTGGTGCAGCGCGGCGCGGCAGATAAACTGTTTATCAACACCGCTGGCATGGGCGCAATTCCGGCGAATATTCACTGGGGCGCACAGACGCTAACCGCAGGCGATGTATTGCTGGTTAGCGGTACACTCGGCGACCACGGGGCGACTATCCTTAACCTGCGTGAACAACTGGGGCTGGATGGTGAACTGGTCAGCGACTGCGCGGTGCTGACGCCGCTTATTCAGACGCTGCGTGACATTCCCGGCGTGAAAGCGCTGCGTGATGCCACCCGTGGTGGTGTAAACGCGGTGGTTCATGAGTTCGCGGCAGCCTGCGGTTGTGGTATTGAAATTTCTGAATCAGCACTGCCGGTTAAACCTGCTGTGCGCGGCGTTTGCGAACTGCTGGGACTGGACGCCCTTAACTTTGCCAACGAAGGCAAACTAGTAATAGCTGTTGAACGCAACGCAGCAGAGCAAGTGCTGGCAGCGTTACATTCCCATCCACTGGGGAAAGACGCGGCGCTAATTGGTGAAGTGGTGGAACGTAAAGGTGTTCGTCTTGCCGGTCTGTATGGTGTGAAACGAACCCTCGATTTACCACACGCCGAACCGCTTCCGCGTATATGCTAATAAAATTCTAAATCTCCTATAGTTAGTCAATGACCTTTTGCACCGCTTTGCGGTGCTTTCCTGGAAGAACAAAATGTCATATACACCGATGAGTGATCTCGGACAGCAAGGGTTGTTCGACATCACTCGGACACTATTGCAGCAGCCCGATCTGGCCTCGCTGTGTGAGGCTCTTTCGCAACTGGTAAAGCGTTCTGCGCTCGCCGACAACGCGGCTATTGTGTTGTGGCAAGCGCAGACTCAACGTGCGTCTTATTACGCATCGCGTGAAAAAGACACCCCCATTAAATATGAAGACGAAACTGTTCTGGCACACGGTCCGGTACGCCGCATTTTGTCGCGCCCTGATACGCTGCATTGCAGTTACGAAGAATTTTGTGAAACCTGGTCGCAGGTGGGCTATACCCCAAATTTGGTCACTATTGCCTGATGCCACTGGCGGCGGAAGGGCATATTTTTGGTGGCTGTGAATTTATTCGTTATGACGATCGTCCCTGGAGCGAAAAAGAGTTCAATCGTCTGCAAACATTTACGCAGATCGTTTCTGTCGTCACCGAACAAATCCAGAGCCGCGTCGTCAACAATGTCGACTATGAGTTGTTATGCCGGGAGCGCGATAACTTCCGCATCCTGGTTACCATTACCAACGCGGTGCTTTCCCACCTGGATATGGACGAACTGGTCAGCGAAGTCGCCAAAGAAATCCATTACTATTTCGACATTGACGATATCAGTATCGTCTTACGCAGCCACCGTAAAAACAAACTCAACATCTACTCCACTCACTATCTTGATAAACAACATCCCGCCCACGAACAGAGCGAAGTCGATGAAGCCGGAACCCTCACCGAACGCGTGTTCAAAAGTAAAGAGATGCTGCTGATCAATCTCCACGAGCGGGACGATTTAGCCCCCTATGAACGCATGTTGTTCGACACCTGGGGCAACCAGATTCAAACCTTGTGCCTGTTACCGCTGATGTCTGGCGACACCATGCTGGGCGTGCTGAAACTGGCGCAATGCGAAGAGAAAGTGTTTACCACTACCAATCTGAATTTGCTGCGCCAGATTGCCGAACGTGTGGCAATCGCTGTCGATAACGCCCTCACCTATCAGGAAATCCATCGTCTGAAAGAACGGCTGGTTGATGAAAACCTCGTCCTGACCGAGCAGCTCAACAATGTTGATAGTGAATTTGGCGAGATTATTGGCCGCAGCGAAGCCATGTACAGCGTGCTTAAACAAGTTGAAATGGTGGCGCAAAGTGACAGTACCGTGCTGATCCTCGGTGAAACTGGCACGGGTAAAGAGCTGATTGCCCGCGCGATCCATAATCTCAGTGGGCGTAATAATCGCCGCATGGTCAAAATGAACTGCGCGGCGATGCCTGCCGGATTGCTGGAAAGCGATCTGTTTGGTCATGAGCGTGGGGCTTTTACCGGTGCCAGCGCCCAGCGCATTGGTCGTTTTGAACTGGCGGATAAAAGCTCCCTGTTCCTAGACGAAGTGGGCGATATGCCACTGGAGTTACAGCCGAAGTTGCTGCGTGTATTGCAGGAACAGGAGTTTGAACGTCTCGGCAGCAACAAAATCATTCAGACGGACGTACGTTTAATTGCCGCGACTAACCGCGATCTGAAAAAAATGGTCGCCGACCGAGAGTTCCGTAGCGATCTCTATTACCGCCTGAACGTATTCCCGATTCACCTGCCGCCACTACGCGAGCGTCCGGAAGATATTCCGCTGCTGGCGAAAGCCTTTACCTTCAAAATTGCCCGTCGTCTGGGGCGCAATATCGACAGCATTCCAGCCGAGACGCTGCGCACCTTGAGCAACATGGAGTGGCCGGGTAAAGTACGCGAACTGGAAAACGTCATTGAGCGCGCAGTATTGCTAACACGCGGCAACGTGCTGCAGCTGTCATTGCCAGATATTGCTTTACCGGAGCCTGAAACGCCGCCTGCCGCAACGGTTGTCGCTCAGGAGGGCGAAGATGAATATCAGTTGATTGTTCGCGTGCTGAAAGAAACCAACGGCGTGGTTGCCGGGCCTAAAGGCGCTGCGCAACGTCTGGGGCTGAAACGCACGACCCTGCTGTCACGGATGAAGCGGCTGGGAATTGATAAATCGGCATTGATTTAACTGCAAATTGCCGGACAGATCTGCCTGTCCGGCATACTATTCACGAGCTTTTTTCGGACGATATTTTTCCGGCAGTTCTGGCACCGGACGCTTGTCATCGATGAGATGACGCACGGTTAAGATCGGATGACGCCACAGCATTCTCGGCCCGGCCCAACGCATAATCTGTTTCATCTCTTCACGCTTTGCAGGCTGGTAACAGTGCACCGGACACTGCTTACAGGCTGGTTTCTCTTCGCCGAACACACATTTATCCAGCCGCTTTTGCGCGTAAACAAACAACGCCTCGTAATGCTCCGGCTCCGCTGACGCCTGCGGGCATTTCGCTTGATAAAGATCGATCATTTTTTTAATCGTCAGTTTTTCACGAGAGATACGCTTGCCGGACATGCTGCCTCCATACTCTTAAGGTGTATTTATATTACAACTTAATTTGAAAGGGGACTATGGCTCTGAAGGAGGAGGTTTATTCAACCGACGCAATTTTGCGTACTTGCTTCATAAGCATCACGCAAAAGCTGCAAAACAGCATCTTTCCCGGAACCAGCATCAAGAACTCGCCGTTCGCTTCTTCCCCTGAAATGATTAACTCCGGTATCATGTGCGCCTTATGTGATTACAACGAAAATAAAAACCATCACACCCCATTTAATATCAGGAACCGGACATAACCCCATGAGTGCAATAGAAAATTTCGACGCCCATACGCCCATGATGCAGCAGTATCTCAGGCTGAAAGCCCAGCATCCCGAGATCCTGCTGTTTTACCGGATGGGTGATTTTTATGAACTGTTTTATGACGACGCAAAACGCGCGTCGCAACTGCTGGATATTTCACTGACCAAACGCGGTGCTTCGGCGGGAGAGCCGATCCCGATGGCGGGGATTCCCTACCATGCGGTGGAAAACTATCTCGCCAAACTGGTGAATCAGGGAGAGTCCGTTGCCATCTGCGAACAAATTGGCGATCCGGCGACCAGCAAAGGTCCGGTTGAGCGCAAAGTTGTGCGTATCGTTACGCCAGGCACCATCAGCGATGAAGCCCTGTTACAGGAGCGTCAGGACAACCTGCTGGCGGCTATCTGGCAGGACAGCAAAGGTTTCGGCTACGCGACGCTGGATATCAGCTCCGGGCGTTTTCGCCTGAGCGAACCGGCCGACCGCGAAACGATGGCGGCAGAGCTGCAACGCACTAATCCGGCGGAACTGCTGTATGCAGAAGATTTCGCCGAGATGTCGCTGATTGAAGGCCGTCGCGGCCTGCGCCGTCGCCCGCTGTGGGAGTTTGAAATCGACACCGCGCGCCAGCAGTTGAATCTGCAATTTGGCACCCGCGATCTGGTCGGTTTTGGCGTCGAGAACGCGCCGCGCGGACTTTGTGCTGCCGGTTGTCTGTTGCAGTATGCGAAAGATACCCAACGCACGACCCTGCCGCATATTCGTTCTATCACCATGGAACGTGAGCAGGACAGCATCATTATGGATGCCGCGACACGTCGTAACCTGGAAATTACTCAGAACCTGGCGGGCGGTGCGGAAAATACGCTGGCTTCTGTGCTCGACTGCACCGTCACGCCGATGGGTAGTCGTATGCTGAAACGCTGGCTGCATATGCCAGTGCGCGATACCCGCGTGTTGCTTGAGCGCCAGCAAACTATTGGCGCATTGCAGGATTTCACCGCCGGGCTACAGCCGGTACTGCGTCAGGTCGGCGACCTTGAACGTATTCTGGCACGTCTGGCTTTACGAACTGCTCGCCCACGCGATCTGGCCCGTATGCGCCACGCTTTCCAGCAACTGCCGGAGCTGCGTGCACAGTTAGAAACTGTCGATAGTGCACCGGTACAGGCGCTACGTGAGAAGATGGGCGAGTTTGCCGAGCTGCGCGATCTGCTGGAGCGAGCAATCATCGACACACCGCCGGTGCTGGTACGCGACGGTGGTGTTATCGCATCGGGCTATAACGAAGAGCTGGATGAGTGGCGCGCGCTGGCTGACGGCGCGACCGATTATCTGGAGCGTCTGGAAGTCCGCGAGCGTGAACGTACCGGCCTGGACACGCTGAAAGTTGGCTTTAATGCGGTGCACGGCTACTACATTCAAATCAGCCGTGGGCAAAGCCATCTGGCACCCATCAACTACATGCGTCGCCAGACGCTGAAAAACGCCGAGCGCTACATCATTCCAGAGCTAAAAGAGTACGAAGATAAAGTTCTCACCTCAAAAGGCAAAGCACTGGCACTGGAAAAACAGCTTTATGAAGAGCTGTTCGACCTGCTGTTGCCGCATCTGGAAGCGTTGCAACAGAGCGCGAGCGCGCTGGCGGAACTCGACGTGCTGGTTAACCTGGCGGAACGGGCCTATACCCTAAACTACACCTGCCCGACCTTCATTGATAAACCGGGCATTCGCATTACCGAAGGTCGCCATCCGGTAGTTGAACAAGTACTGAATGAGCCATTTATCGCTAACCCGCTGAATCTGTCGCCGCAGCGCCGTATGTTGATTATTACCGGCCCGAACATGGGCGGTAAAAGTACCTATATGCGCCAGACCGCACTGATTGCGCTGATGGCCTACATCGGCAGCTATGTACCGGCACAAAAAGTCGAGATTGGACCTATCGATCGCATCTTTACCCGCGTAGGCGCGGCAGATGACCTGGCTTCCGGGCGCTCAACCTTTATGGTGGAGATGACTGAAACCGCCAATATTTTACATAACGCCACCGAATACAGTCTGGTGTTAATGGATGAGATCGGGCGTGGAACGTCCACCTACGATGGTCTGTCGCTGGCGTGGGCGTGCGCAGAAAATCTGGCGAATAAGATTAAGGCATTGACGCTGTTTGCCACCCACTATTTCGAGCTGACCCAGCTACCGGAGAAAATGGAAGACGTCGCCAACGTGCATCTCGATGCGCTGGAGCACGGAGACACCATTGCCTTTATGCATAGCGTGCAGGATGGCGCGGCGAGCAAAAGCTACGGCCTGGCGGTTGCAGCTCTGGCAGGCGTGCCAAAAGAGGTGATTAAGCGCGCACGGCAAAAACTGCGTGAGCTGGAAAGCATTTCGCCGAACGCCGCCGCTACGCAAGTGGATGGTACGCAAATGTCTTTGCTGTCAGTACCGGAAGAAACCTCGCCAGCGGTCGAAGCTCTGGAAAACCTGGACCCGGATTCACTGACTCCGCGTCAGGCGCTGGAATGGATTTATCGCTTGAAGAGCCTGGTGTAATAACAATTCCCGATAGTCTTTTGCTATCGGGAATATTAACGACAACTGACGAATAAAATAAAAACACCCTGTATAATAGGAAAGCTTATTTTACAGGGTAAAACCATGCCATCTACACGCTATCAAAAAATTAATGCCCATCACTATCGCCATATATGGGTCGTTGGTGATATTCATGGTGAATATCAATTATTACAATCCCGCTTACATCAACTCTCTTTTTGCCCTGAAACCGACTTACTTATTTCTGTCGGCGATAATATTGATCGTGGGCCGGAGAGTCTTGACGTCCTGCGCCTGCTAAACCAGCCCTGGTTTATCTCCGTTAAAGGCAACCACGAAGCAATGGCGCTGGATGCGTTCGCGACCGGCGATGGCAATATGTGGCTTGCCAGCGGTGGTGACTGGTTTTTCGATTTAAATGATTCAGAGCAACAAGAGGCAATAGATCTGTTGCTGAAATTCCATCACCTTCCACATATTATTGAAATCACTAACGACATAATAAAATATGTCATCGCACATGCAGATTATCCGGGTGATGAATATCTCTTTGGCAAAGAAATAGCAGAGAGCGAATTACTCTGGCCTGTTTATCGTGTGCAGAAATCGCTTAATGGCGAGTTACAATAAATAAACGGCGCTGATTATTTTATATTTGGACATATGATGTTTGATAACATTCAGACGTTCGCTAACCAGATTTATATTGATACCGGATCGCCGAAAAGTGGGCGGCTGTCATTTTATAAAATAAGGTAGTCTCATGCTTCTTCTGTGAAGCATGAGTAACCAGATGTTATTGCAGGCCATTATTCATTTTTCGCTACCAGCAAAGAGAGATCCTGCTTCGCCAGCGCGCGACTGGCACTCTCCGGCAAACCGTCGTCTGTAATAATCTGATCAAACTCGCTTAATGGTAACGCCAGCCATGTCGCCACCTGACCATATTTCGTCGCATCACAGACCAAAACTCGCTGGCGGCTGGCACTAGCAATCGCCCGTTTCACCGTGACTTTATCTTCCGCTGGCGTAGAAATCCCCCGCACACTCCATGACGATGCAGAAATAAAAGCCTGATCAATCATCAGGCTGCGCAGCATGGTCGCAGCGGCTTCCCCGACACAGGAACGGTTTTCCCGACACACTGCACCGCCAGTGTGAATAATTGTGCAATTACTGTTGTCGAGCAAGTAGTTCGCAATAACGAAATCGTTTGTGACCACAGTCAGTGACTCCATGTGAATCAGATGCTGTGCTATCGCTAACGTGGTTGTTCCCGCATCCAGATAGATACAACTTCCCGGCTGAACAAGACTTGCCGCCAGCTTGCCAATAGCCGCTTTTTGCGTCATTGCCAGCGCAGTTTTTACCTGATGAGAAGGTTCATGCGCCACGCGTCCCGGAGACTGGACGCCTCCGGACACCAGCACAACGGCTCCCTGCTGCTCCAGTTTTTGTAAATCCCGACGAATGGTCATATGTGACACATTCATTCTGTCCGTTAGTTCAGCAATACTGACAATGCCTTTTTCAGCTACCATCTCAAGGATGATTTGGCGACGCTCTACGGGTATCAACTTTTGCTCCTTCCTTTGTCCTGCTGACATTCTACGCTATTTGCCTGCGAAACGTGCGCGGCGCAACTAACGCTTAGTTCACATAAAATAACACACAATGTTAATTTATGTGAATAAGCTCACCATATCGTTATCTTCCAGCGCTTATATTCACAATATCAAACAAAATATCACTTAAATTAACAAGGAGAGCAGATGAAAACGGGATCTGAGTTTCATGTCGGTATCGTTAGCTTAGGGTCAATGGGAATGGGAGCAGCACTGTCATGTGTCCGCGCAGGTCTTTCTACCTGGGGCGCAGACCTGAACAGCAATGCCTGCGCTACGTTGAAAGAGGCAGGTGCTTGCGGGGTTTCTGATAACGCCGCGACGTTTGCCGAAAAACTGGATGCTCTGCTGGTGCTGGTGGTCAATGCGGCCCAGGTTAAACAGGTGCTGTTTGGTGAAACAGGCGTTGTACAACATCTGAAACCCGGTACGGCAGTAATGGTTTCTTCCACTATCGCTAGTGCTGATGCGCAAGAAATTGCTACCGCTCTGGCTGGATTCGATCTGGAAATGCTGGATGCGCCAGTTTCTGGTGGTGCAGTAAAAGCCGCTAACGGTGAAATGACTGTCATGGCCTCCGGTAGCGATATTGCCTTTGAACGACTGGCACCCGTGCTGGAAGCCGTTGCCGGAAAAGTTTATCGCATAGGTGCAGAACCGGGACTAGGTTCGACCGTAAAAATTATTCACCAGTTGTTAGCGGGCGTACATATTGCTGCCGGAGCCGAAGCGATGGCACTTGCAGCCCGTGCGGGGATCCCGCTGGATGTGATGTATGACGTCGTGACCAATGCCGCCGGAAATTCCTGGATGTTCGAAAACCGGATGCGTCATGTGGTGGATGGCGATTACACCCCGCATTCAGCCGTCGATATTTTTGTTAAGGATCTTGGTCTGGTTGCCGATACAGCCAAAGCCCTGCACTTCCCGCTGCCATTGGCCTCAACAGCATTGAATATGTTCACCAGCGCCAGTAACGCAGGTTACGGGAAAGAAGACGATAGCGCAGTTATCAAGATTTTCTCTGGCATCACTCTACCGGGAGCGAAATCATGATCAAGATTGGCGTTATCGCCGATGATTTTACCGGCGCGACGGATATCGCCAGTTTTCTGGTGGAAAACGGTCTACCAACGGTACAAATTAACGGTGTTCCAACAGGTAAAATGCCGGAAGCAATCGACGCACTGGTGATCAGCCTGAAAACGCGCTCCTGTCCGGTGGTTGAAGCCACACAGCAATCGCTGGCGGCTCTGAGCTGGTTGCAACAGCAAGGTTGCAAACAGATCTATTTCAAATACTGCTCTACTTTCGACAGTACGGCGAAAGGTAATATCGGCCCGGTTACCGATGCATTAATGGATGCTCTCGACACGCCGTTTACGGTCTTCTCTCCGGCCCTGTCGGTCAACGGACGTACGGTTTATCAGGGGTATTTGTTCGTAATGAATCAACTGCTGGCCGAATCCGGGATGCGCCATCACCCGGTAAATCCCATGACCGACAGCTATCTTCCCCGTCTGGTTGAAGCACAATCCACAGGGCGCTGCGGCGTCGTTTCGGCACATGTTTTCGAACAAGGTGTGGATGCCGTTCGTCAAGAGCTGGCTCGCTTACAGCAAGAGGGCTACCGCTACGCGGTGCTTGATGCGCTGACCGAACACCATCTGGAAATTCAGGGAGAAGCCTTGCGCGATGCCCCACTGGTAACGGGCGGTTCTGGTCTGGCGATTGGCCTGGCCCGGCAGTGGGCGCAAGAAAACGGTAACCAGGCTCGCGAAGCAGGGCATCCGCTCGCTGGGCGCGGCGTAGTGCTCTCCGGTTCATGCTCTCAAATGACCAACCGCCAGGTGGCACATTACCGTCAAATTGCACCAGCCCGTGAAGTTGATGTGGCACGCTGCCTCTCAACCGAAACTCTGGCCGCTTATGCACACGAACTGGCAGAGTGGGTTCTGGGCCAGGAAAGTGTACTTGCTCCACTGGTTTTTGCCACCGCCAGCACTGACGCATTGGCAGCAATTCAACAGCAATACGGTGCACAAAAAGCCAGTCAGGCAGTAGAAACTCTGTTTTCTCAACTAGCGGCGCGGTTAGCAGCGGAAGGCGTGACACGCTTTATTGTCGCAGGCGGTGAGACCTCCGGCGTAGTCACACAGAGCCTGGGCATAAAAGGGTTTCATATTGGCCCAACCATTTCCCCCGGCGTGCCGTGGGTAAACGCACTGGATAAGCCTGTCTCACTCGCCCTTAAATCTGGCAACTTCGGTGATGAAGCCTTTTTTTCACGAGCCCAAAGAGAGTTTTTATCATGAGCGATTTCGCAAAAGTAGAGCAGTCTTTGCGAGAGGAGATGACGCGGATTGCCAGTTCATTCTTTCAGCGCGGCTATGCAACCGGTTCGGCTGGCAATCTGTCGCTGCTTTTACCTGACGGGAATTTACTGGCGACACCGACAGGTTCATGCCTGGGCAATCTCGATCCGCAGCGGCTTTCCAAAGTCGCCGCGGATGGCGAATGGTTAAGTGGTGACAAACCCTCGAAAGAGGTGCTCTTTCATCTGGCGCTGTATCGCAACAATCCGCGCTGTAAAGCGGTGGTGCATTTGCACAGCACATGGTCGACGGCGCTTTCCTGCCTGCAAGGGCTGGACAGCAGCAACGTTATTCGTCCGTTCACACCATACGTGGTGATGCGGATGGGAAATGTCCCGCTGGTGCCCTATTACCGACCGGGCGATAAACGCATCGCACAGGATCTGGCGGAACTGGCAGCAGACAATCAGGCTTTTTTACTGGCAAATCATGGCCCAGTGGTTTGCGGTGAAAGCCTGCAAGAAGCCACCAACAATATGGAAGAGCTGGAGGAAACGGCAAAGCTGATTTTTATTCTCGGTGACCGCCCGATCCGTTATCTGACCGCAGGTGAAATTGCGGAATTAAGGAGTTAATGCAATGCCTCGTTTTGCAGCTAATTTATCCATGATGTTCACCGAAGTGCCTTTTATTGAACGCTTCGCCGCAGCGCGAAAAGCCGGGTTCGATGCTGTGGAATTTCTGTTTCCCTATGACTACTCCACCCTGCAAATCCAAAAGCAACTGGAGCAAAACCATCTGACACTGGCGCTGTTCAATACCGCTCCCGGAGATATTAATGCGGGGGAATGGGGATTATCCGCCCTTCCCGGACGTGAGCACGAAGCACACGCAGACATCGACCTGGCACTGGAATATGCATTGGCGCTCAATTGTGAACAAGTCCATGTGATGGCAGGCGTCGTGCCCGCTGGCGAAGATGCTGAACGGTACCGGGCAGTATTTATCGATAATCTCCGCTACGCTGCCGACCGCTTTGCGCCACACGGCAAGCGAATATTAGTTGAAGCACTCAGCCCCGACGTTAAGCCTCATTATCTCTTCTCCAGCCAGTATCAGGCACTGGCTATTGTTGAAGAGGTTGCGCGAGATAACGTGTTTATTCAACTAGATACTTTTCATGCGCAAAAAGTAGATGGCAACCTGACGCATTTAATCCGCGACTACGCTGGGAAATATGCGCACGTACAAATTGCCGGACTACCTGATCGACATGAACCGGACGATGGAGAAATCAACTATCCGTGGCTGTTCCGCCTGTTCGATGAGGTGGGATATCAGGGCTGGATCGGTTGTGAATATAAACCTCGTGGCCTCACCGAAGAAGGGCTTGGCTGGTTTGACGCCTGGCGCTAATTCGTTAAATCCCTAATTACAACGTACCCATACATCCCCCCATCTACGGATGGGGTAGGTTAACTATAACTTTCAGACAGGGTTTCCCATGTCCACAATTACATTGTTATGCATTGCGTTAGCTGGCGTAATCATGCTGTTGCTGCTGGTCATCAAGGCAAAGGTACAACCATTCGTTGCTCTGCTCCTCGTCAGCCTGTTAGTCGCACTTGCGGCGGGTATACCGGCGGGCGAAGTGGGTAAAGTGATGATCGCCGGGATGGGCGGTGTGCTTGGTTCCGTCACTATTATTATTGGTCTGGGCGCTATGCTGGGGCGTATGATCGAACACTCTGGTGGTGCAGAGTCACTGGCTAATTATTTCAGTCGCAAGTTAGGTGACAAACGAACTATCGCTGCGCTGACTCTGGCAGTGTTCTTCCTCGGTATTCCCGTCTTCTTTGATGTCAGCTTTATTATTCTTGCGCCAATCATTTACGGTTTTGCCAAGGTTGCCAAAATATCGCCACTCAAATTTGGCCTGCCTGTCGCTGGAATCATGCTAACTGTTCATGTGGCAGTACCGCCGCATCCAGGCCCTGTCGCCACAGCGGGGTTACTCCACGCAGACATCGGCTGGCTAACCATCATCGGTATTGCGATTTCTATTCCCGTAGGGATTGTTGGCTACTTTGCAGCGAAAATAATCAATAAGCGCCAATATGCGATGTCAGTAGAAGTACTGGAACAGATGCAACTGGCTCCGGCCAGTGAGGAAGGCGCGACAAAATTAAGCGATAAAATAAATCCACCGGGCGTCGCGCTGGTCACCTCGCTAATTGTTATTCCTATCGCGATTATCATGACGGGTACGGTTTCCGCAACACTGATGCCGCCTTCGCATCCCCTGCTTGGTACGCTACAGCTGATCGGCTCACCAATGGTAGCTCTAATGATTGCGCTGGTGCTGGCATTCTGGTTATTGGCTTTACGTCGCGGCTGGAGCTTACAACACACCAGCGACATTATGGGCTCAGCCCTTCCCACTGCGGCGGTAGTGATTTTGGTTACTGGTGCTGGAGGGGTATTTGGCAAAGTGCTGGTGGAATCGGGCGTCGGCAAAGCCCTTGCCAATATGCTACAAATGATTGACCTGCCTCTGTTACCAGCCGCATTTATTATTTCACTGGCTCTGCGTGCATCGCAGGGGTCAGCAACCGTAGCAATCCTGACAACCGGCGGGTTACTCTCAGAAGCGGTGATGGGATTGAATCCGATTCAGTGCGTATTGGTGACGCTGGCAGCCTGCTTTGGTGGGCTTGGCGCGTCACATATTAATGACTCAGGGTTCTGGATTGTGACCAAATATCTGGGGTTGTCGGTAGCAGACGGTCTGAAAACCTGGACAGTGTTAACGACCATTCTCGGTTTTACCGGATTCTTAATTACCTGGTGCGTATGGGCGGCAATTTGACCTTAATAAAAAGGTCCGATGGGCATCGGACCTTTTATTGTGCACAGAAAAGGCCAGCCTCGCTTGAGACTGGCCTTTCTGACAGATGCTTACTTACTCGCGGAACAGCGCTTCGATATTCAGCCCCTGCGTTTGCAGGATTTCACGCAAACGGCGCAGGCCTTCAACCTGAATCTGGCGAACACGTTCACGGGTGAGGCCAATTTCACGACCTACATCTTCCAGTGTTGCCGCTTCGTACCCCAGCAAACCGAATCGACGTGCCAGCACTTCACGCTGTTTGGCGTTCAGCTCGAACAGCCATTTGACGATGCTCTGCTTCATATCGTCATCTTGCGTGGTATCTTCCGGACCGTTCTCTTTTTCATCGGCCAGGATGTCCAGCAACGCTTTTTCGGAATCACCACCCAGCGGGGTGTCTACCGAGGTAATGCGCTCGTTAAGACGAAGCATACGGCTGACGTCATCAACTGGCTTATCCAGTTGCTCTGCGATCTCTTCCGCACTTGGTTCATGGTCCAGCTTATGGGACAACTCACGTGCGGTTCGCAGGTAAACGTTCAGCTCCTTTACGATGTGAATCGGCAAACGAATAGTACGGGTTTGGTTCATAATCGCCCGTTCAATCGTCTGGCGAATCCACCAGGTTGCGTATGTTGAGAAGCGGAAACCACGTTCCGGGTCAAACTTCTCTACCGCGCGGATCAGCCCCAGGTTGCCCTCTTCGATAAGGTCCAGCAACGCCAGACCACGATTGCCATAACGGCGGGCAATTTTTACCACCAGACGCAAGTTACTCTCGATCATCCGGCGGCGAGAGGCGACATCTCCACGCAGTGCGCGACGCGCAAAATAAACTTCTTCTTCGGCCGTTAACAGTGGTGAATAACCAATCTCACCAAGGTAAAGCTGAGTCGCGTCCAACACACGCTGTGTGGCTCCCTGCGATTACAGTTCCTCTTCGGCCAAATCGTTATCACTGGGTTCCTCTTCTACTAAGGCCTTTTCGTCAAAAACCTCAACTCCGTTCTCATCAAATTCCGCATCTTCATTTAAATCATGAACTTTCAGCGTATTCTGACTCATAAGGTGGCTCCTACCCGTGATCCCTTGACGGAACATTCAAGCAAAAGCCTGGTTCCGCCGATTTATCGCTGCGGCAAATAACGCAGCGGGTTTACGGATTTCCCCTTGTAACGAATTTCAAAATGCAAGCGTGTTGAACTGGTTCCGGTGCTACCCATGGTTGCTATTTTTTGCCCCGCCTTCACTTCTTGTTGTTCCCGGACCAGCATTGTGTCGTTATGGGCGTAGGCACTCAGGTAATCATCATTATGTTTGATGATAATCAGATTACCGTAGCCGCGCAGCGCGTTACCGGCATAAACAACGCGGCCATCTGCGGTCGCGATAATTGCCTGTCCTTTGCTGCCTGCGATATCAATCCCCTTGTTGCCCCCCTCAGAAGCGCCAAAGGTTTCGATCACTTTGCCCTCAGTCGGCCAGCGCCAGGTGGAGATAGGCGTACTGGTTGATGTACTGCTGACAGTTGGCTCGGTTGTGCTTGCTGTTGGTACCGTTACAGGCGCTGTGACCGTGGTCGCAGCTGGCTTGTTGTTCGGCAACATTTTGTTAGCACTCTGTTCACCCGAAGATTCAGAATACGTAATTGTCGGTTGCGACGCAACAGCAACGGTGGAATTTTGTGCAGGCTTGATCACAACTCCTTGCTCTGCTGCGTCGGCCTGGGTAATGGCATTTCCGCCAGTGATTGGCGTACCGGAAGCATTACCCACCTGCAAGGTCTGACCAACATTCAGCGCGTATGGTGCCTGAATATTGTTGCGCTGAGCAAGGTCACGGAAATCGTTGCCAGTAATCCAGGCGATATAGAAAAGTGTGTCGCCTTTTTTCACGGTATAGGTACTGCCGCTATAACTGCCTTTCGGAATGTTCCCATACTGACGGTTATAGACGATGCGTCCGTTTTCCATCTGTACCGGCTGCTGAGCTACTGGCTGCACTGGCTGGATTTGCGGTTGCTGGGCTGTAGACGTCGTCCCCATTTTCGGCGGCGGCGTAATCAACATACCAGAATTGGTATTTGCAGGCGCATTGCCATTAACGGAGCTGACCGGTGCCGGTGGATTTGAAGTGTCAGAACAGCCTGCCAGCCATAGCGAAACCAGTGACAAAGCCGCAATGCGGCGAACGGTGAATTTTGGGCTTCCCGCGCTCATTTATCCCCCAGGAAAAATTGGTTAATAACCAGTGACATAATTACCGTGCAAGGCACCCTACTGAACACTGGAAAAGATGTTCACGATACGCTGACCTGCGGCAAAATAACCAGGAAAAATCCAGGTATTTCCTCACGTTTTAAGCCAGCTCCCCCTTCACTAAAGGGACAAAGCGCACGGCCTCCACGGTATCGATAATAAATTCGCCTCCCCGACGACGCACCCGTTTCAAATACTGGTGCTCCTCCCCTACGGGTAAGACGAGAATCCCGCCTTCGTCCAGCTGCGTCATTAGCGCAGTTGGAATTTCCGGCGGTGCCGCCGTAACAATGATAGCGTCAAACGGCGCGCGTGCCTGCCAACCTTGCCATCCATCGCCATGACGGGTTGAAACATTATGTAAATCAAGATTTTTCAGGCGGCGACGCGCCTGCCACTGCAAACCTTTAATCCGTTCGACCGAGCAAACATGCTGGACAAGATGCGCCAGGATTGCCGTTTGATATCCCGAACCGGTGCCAATTTCCAGCACCCGCGACTGCGGCGTCAGCTCGAGTAATTCGGTCATTCGCGCCACCATATACGGCTGCGAAATTGTCTGCCCCTGACCTATCGGCAAGGCGATATTGTCCCAGGCTTTTTGTTCAAACGCTTCATCAACGAATTTTTCACGCGGCACGGCAGCAAGTGCATTCAGCACCTGCTCATCCTGAATACCTTGCGCACGTAATTGATCCAGAAGTGCTTGTACGCGTCTGCTTACCATTGCGTGCCAACTCCCACGCTGTTTAACCAGTCTGAAACCACATCTTGCGCGCTATGCGCAGTTAAATCCACATGCAGCGGCGTGATGGAGACATAGCCCTCATCTACCGCAGCAAAATCGGTCCCCGGACCGGCATCACATTTACCGCCCGGCGGGCCAATCCAGTACAGCGTATTGCCGCGCGGATCTTGCTGCGGGATCACCTGATCTGCCGGATGTCGTGTACCGCAGCGCGTCACGCGAATACCTTTGATTTGATCCAAGGGTAAATCCGGAACGTTAATATTAAGAATACGTCCGGTGCGCAGCGGCTCTTTACACAGTGCGCGCAAAATTGAACAGGTTACCGCCGCGGCAGTGTCGTAATGTTTATGCCCGTCAAGCGAGACGGCCAGCGCCGGAAAACCTAAATGACGGCCTTCCATCGCGGCGGCTACCGTACCGGAATAAATAACGTCATCCCCCAGATTCGGCCCGGCGTTAATGCCGGACACAACAATGTCCGGGCGCGGACGCATCAGAGCATTCACGCCAAGATAGACGCAATCGGTCGGGGTTCCCATTTGCACAGCAATATCACCATTTTCAAAGGTAAACGTGCGCAGGGAGGATTCCAGTGTCAGAGAATTTGAAGCGCCGCTGCGGTTACGATCGGGGGCGACCACCTGAACGTCAGCAAACTCACGCAAGGCTTTCGCCAGCGTTTGTATACCGGGTGCATGTACCCCGTCATCATTACTCAGCAATATGCGCATAATCACCTGTTGTGTTGATAAGTTCCCTGACAACGCTGGTTGCAAAACTACCCGCCGGAAGCCAGAAACGGATCTCTACGGTGACGTCATCCCACCAATTCCAGCTTAATTGTTGCGGATACAGCAGCATCGCTCTGCGCGCGGCTTCAACTTTTTCGCGCACCAGTAAAGCTTGTAATTCAGTTTCTGCGGCGACAGCTGCTTGTTCGAATGCCAGCGCTTCACGCTGAGTTCCCCATTCGCCACTGCCCGGCAATGCGGCGGTTATCATCAGCTCTTTATCGTTGACGCGATGCTGTAATTCCGCCAGTTCTTCGGTGGTTGCTACAAACCAGCTACCACGTCCGGCTAATTGTAGCGCATCGCCGTCAACAACTTGATTAACGTCTGCTTTTTTGAGGCGCTCAGCAACAATCTGATTAAACAACGCACTGCGGGCTGCCGACAACCAAAAACTCCGTTTATTGCGATCGCGCACCGGAGTATTGGTTTGCGCCCAGCGCAGCGCGCCCTGCAAGTTGCTACCGCCAATCCCAAAACGTTGGGCACCGAAGTAGTTCGGTACACCTTTTACGCAAATATCGATCAGACGTTGTTCAACGTCATCGCGATTGCTCACTTCGCGCAGAACCAGGGTAAAGGCGTTACCTTTCAGCGCGCCTAAACGCAGCTTGCGCTTGTGCCGCGCATACTCCAGCACCTGGCAGCCTTCCAGTTGAAAGGCGCTCAGATCGGGCATTTCCTTGCCTGGCACGCGAGCGCATAACCACTGTTCCGTAACAGCATGTTTGTCTTTTTGCCCAGCGAAGCTGACTTCACGGGCATGAATTTTCAGGAATTTCGCCAGTGCATCCGCCACAAAACGGGTATTGCAGCCGTTTTTGAGGATTCTAACCAGAATATGCTCACCTTCACCATCAGGCTCAAAGCCCAAATCTTCCACCACCACAAAGTCTTCCGGATTGGCTTTCAGCAGCCCGGTGCCTTGCGGTTTACCGTGGAGGTAAGTGAGATTATCAAACTCAATCATTTTGTTGCCTTAATGAGTAGCGCCACCGCTTCACAGGCAATCCCTTCCCCACGTCCGGTAAATCCAAGTTTTTCCGTAGTAGTGGCTTTCACGTTAACATCATCCATATGGCAGCCGAGATCTTCGGCAATAAACACGCGCATTTGTGGAATGTGCGGCAACATCTTCGGTGCCTGAGCGATGATAGTGACATCGACGTTGCCCAGGGTATAACCCTTCGCCTGAATACGACGCCAGGCTTCGCGTAGCAGCTCGCGGCTGTCGGCACCTTTAAATGCCGGATCGGTATCCGGGAACAGCTTGCCGATATCCCCCAGCGCCGCCGCGCCAAGCAATGCATCGGTCAACGCATGGAGCGCCACGTCGCCATCAGAATGCGCCAGCAATCCTTTTTCGTAAGGAATGCGTACGCCACCAATGATAATTGGGCCTTCACCGCCAAAGGCATGTACGTCAAAACCGTGTCCAATTCGCATTATGTATTCTCCTGATGGATGGTTCGGGTGAGGTAAAACTCGGCCAGTGCCAAATCTTCCGGGCGCGTGACTTTAATGTTATCCGCACGGCCTTCGACCAACTGAGGATGGAATCCGCAATATTCCAGCGCCGAGGCTTCGTCGGTAATAGTCGCGCCTTCATTTAGAGCGCGCGTCAGACAGTCATGTAACAGCTCACGAGGGAAAAATTGCGGCGTCAGCGCGTGCCATAAGCCGTTGCGATCAACGGTATGAGCAATGGCATTTTTGCCCGGTTCGGCACGTTTCATCGTATCGCGCACTGGTGCGGCTAGGATCCCTCCCGTGCGGCTGGTTTCGCTCAACGCCAACAATCGCGCGAGGTCATCCTGATGCAGACAAGGACGAGCGGCGTCATGCACCAATACCCACTGCGCGTCGCCAGCGGCTTTCAAACCTGCCAGCACGGAATCGGCACGCTCATCACCGCCATCTACAACGGTGATTTGCGGATGATTCGCCAGAGGAAGTTGTGCAAAACGGCTATCGCCAGGACTTATGGCAATGACGACACGTTTCACCCGGGGATGCGCCAGCAGCGCATGCACCGAGTGTTCAAGAATGGTTTGATTACCGATTGAGAGATATTGCTTAGGACATTCCGTTTGCATTCGACGGCCAAATCCGGCCGCCGGAACCACGGCGCAAACATCCAAATGAGTGGTTGCCATGTTAATTCCCGGGCTGATTTATCGATTGTTTTGCCCCGCAGACTGTGCGCGCTTCGACGCGTCAGGCACCAGACGATAAAAAGTTTCGCCCGGCCTGGTCATGCTGAGTTCATTACGCGCACGCTCTTCGAGCGCCTCCTGGCCGCCATTGAGATCGTCAATTTCGGCAAAAAGTTGATCGTTTCGCGCTTTAAGTTTCGCGTTTGTAGCTTGCTGTGCCGCCACATCATCATTGACGCGGGTATAGTCATGTATACCGTTCTTACCGAACCACAGCGAATACTGTAGCCAGATCAGAATAGCCAGCAACAGCAGCGTTAGTTTACCCATCCTGCCCCCTGAAAAACGGCATCATCATCCCATGCATCCGAAGACGACTCTACATCCTCTGTTGGGGATACCGCGACAACGCGGGCAAATGTACCACATTTGTCCATTGTTACGTATACCCAGGGCGTGCAGAACATAATCTCATTATTAGTTACGGTTTGAATTATGAACAGAGGAGACAAGAAAGTACAAATTAGCCCAGTAGCCACATAAACAGTGCGCCAAACATAATGCCTACTGTCACCAGGGTGAAAACAATACTGTAGCGTAGCTTTCCGTCCATCAATGAATGCAGCGCAATCCCCACCACTACCGCGACAGGCATCAGTGCCAGAAAGAAAGGCCAGGTGTAGATAAAGAAGAACAGCGTGTTAGAGCCATAAATCAACATCGGCATCGCCAGCGCAAATAACCAGGAGATAAAACCGACCACGGCACCAGGCAGTGACCATGTGGTTTCTTCATCCTCAGTAAGGCTGTCGTTATTTGTTAGTGTAATGTTATGGCTATTACGCATATTTGATCCTGTTACTTTGACGAACCGGGCATGGAAACCCGGTGGTGTCTCAGGATCTGATAATATCGTTCTGTCTCAACAGATCTAATAATTGCTGTACCAAATTTGTTACTAATTGTTCACCATTGAGATGAATTTCTGCCGATTCAGGCGCTTCGTAAACGGAATCTATTCCCGTAAAGTTGCGCAGTTCACCGGCACGCGCTTTCTTATATAAGCCTTTGGGATCGCGGGCTTCGCAAATCGCCAGCGGCGTATCGACAAACACTTCGATAAAGCGCCCTTCTCCTACGCGTTCGCGAACCATCTGGCGTTCGGCGCGGTGTGGCGAGATAAATGCGGTCAGCACCACCAGTCCGGCTTCAACCATCAAATTCGCCACTTCACCGACGCGACGGATATTCTCTTTACGATCGGCATCGCTAAAACCGAGATCGCTGCATAATCCGTGGCGAACATTGTCGCCATCCAGCAGATACGTACTGACGCCGAGTTTATGTAACGCCTCCTCCAGCACCCCGGCGACCGTTGATTTACCGGACCCAGAGAGGCCGGTAAACCACAGCACTACACCACGATGACCGTGGTGTAGCTCGCGTTGTTGCACAGTGACCGGATGGCTATGCCAGACGACGTTTTCGTCATGCAGCGCCATTATTTATCCCCCAGCAAATCGCGCGCGCCCCAGTGCGGAAAGTGGCGACGAACCAGGGCATTCAATTCCAGTTCGAATGCACTGAATTCAGATGACGCAACGGCGGCCTCGTTTTTCGGCTCATGCACCATACCGGCACCAACAGTCACGTTGCTCAGGCGATCGATAAAAATCAGCCCACCCGTCACCGGATTTTGTTGATAACGATCTAACACCAGCGGCTCGTCAAAAGTGAGATCCACGAGGCCGATCCCATTCAGTGGCAGGTTTTCAACTTCACGCTGGGTAAGGTTATTAATATCAACCTGATAGCGAATGCCATCAACACGCGCGCGCGTCTTCTTACCGGCAATTTTGATGTCGTAACTCTGGCCCGGGGAAAGCGGCTGTTCCGCCATCCATACCACATCCACCGACGCGCTCTGCACCGCCGGTAACGCTTCGTCTGCCGCCAGCAGCAGATCGCCACGGCTGATGTCGATCTCATCCGTCAGCACCAGGGTGATCGCTTCTCCGGCAAAGGCTTCTTCGCGATCACCATCAAAAGTCACGATCCGCGCGACGTTTGATTCCACACCAGAGGGCAGCGCTTTGACACGTTGCCCGACTTCCACGCGACCGGATGCCAGCGTTCCGGCGTAGCCACGAAAATCGAGATTCGGGCGATTAACGTACTGCACCGGGAAGCGCATTGGCTGGGCATCCACCACTCGCTGGATCTCCACGGTTTCCAGCACTTCGAGCAGTGTCGGACCGCTGTACCACGACATACTTTCACTTTGCGATGCCACGTTGTCGCCTTCCAGTGCAGAGAGCGGCACAAAGCGGATATCCAGATTACCCGGCAGCTGCCCGGCAAAGGTCAAATAATCTTCACGAATACGGGTGAACGTCTCTTCACTGTAATCCACCAGATCCATTTTGTTGATCGCCACGACCAGATGTTTGATCCCCAACAGTGTGGAGATAAAACTGTGACGACGGGTTTGATCGAGCACGCCTTTACGGGCATCGATCAGTAAGATCGCCAGTTCACATGTCGATGCGCCAGTCGCCATATTGCGAGTGTACTGCTCGTGCCCTGGGGTGTCGGCGATAATAAATTTACGCTTCTCGGTAGAGAAATAACGGTAAGCCACGTCAATGGTGATGCCCTGTTCGCGCTCAGCTTGCAGGCCGTCCACCAGCAGTGCCAGATCCAGCTTTTCGCCCTGGGTGCCGTGACGCTTACTGTCGTTATGCAGCGATGAGAGCTGATCTTCGTAGATTTGGCGGGTATCGTGCAGCAGGCGACCAATCAGGGTACTTTTGCCGTCATCGACGCTACCACAGGTCAGAAAACGCAGCAGGCTTTTATGTTGTTGCGCAATCATCCAGGCTTCGACGCCGCCTTCATTGGCGATTTGTTGTGCAAGTGCGGTGTTCATCTTAAAAATACCCCTGACGTTTTTTCAGCTCCATAGACCCCGCCTGGTCGCGGTCAATCACGCGGCCCTGACGTTCACTGGTGGTAGAAACCAGCATCTCTTCGATGATCTCCGGCAGTGTTTGTGCATTTGACTCCACCGCACCGGTCAGCGGCCAGCAGCCCAGCGTACGGAAACGCACCATCCGTTTTTTAATCACTTCGCCCGGTTGCAGGTCGATACGGTTGTCATCAATCATCATCAACATACCGTCGCGTTCCAGAACCGGACGTTCCGCAGCGAGATACAGTGGCACAATGTCGATATTTTCCAGCCAGATGTATTGCCAGATATCCTGCTCGGTCCAGTTAGAGAGCGGGAAGACGCGGATGCTTTCACCTTTGTTAATTTGCCCGTTGTAGTTGTGCCACAGCTCCGGGCGCTGATTTTTCGGAGCCCAGCGATGGAAGCGGTCACGGAAAGAGTAGATTCGCTCTTTAGCGCGGGATTTCTCTTCATCACGGCGCGCACCACCGAAGGCGGCATCAAAACCGTATTTGTTCAGCGCCTGTTTCAGGCCTTCAGTTTTCATAATATCGGTATGTTTCGCGCTGCCGTGTACGAATGGATTAATCCCCATCGCCACGCCTTCCGGGTTTTTATGCACCAGCAGCTCGCAGCCGTAGGCTTTAGCAGTACGATCGCGGAACTCATACATCTCGCGGAATTTCCAGCCGGTATCGACATGCAGCAACGGGAAAGGCAGCGTACCTGGATAAAACGCCTTGCGCGCCAGATGCAGCATGACGCTGGAATCTTTACCGATAGAGTAGAGCATCACCGGATTTGAGAATTCTGCCGCCACCTCGCGAATAATGTGGATGCTTTCCGCCTCCAGTTGCCGCAGGTGAGTAAGTCGTTTTTGAGCCATAACCGTTCCTTTGCAATACCGCTATTTTCTTGCCATCAGATGTTTCGACTATAGGGAGCGTAAGAGAACGAATGAAATTACCAATTAGAATGAGTAGTTCCTTAACGGAATAACGATTTGGCAAAGCTAATATCAAAAAGTGCTTAAGGCACCGGATTTCGGGCGTTTAGGAAGATTTGAAATTGTTTTAGCGCAGCGGCAGTTTCATACTATGGCGGTAAAAAAATTTGCATGGTATTTAAGGACTCACTATGTTTTCCGCATTGCGCCACCGTACCGCTGCCCTGGCGCTCGGCGTATGCTTTATTCTCCCCGTACACGCCTCGTCACCTAAACCTGGCGATTTTGCTAATACTCAGGCACGACATATTGCTACTTTCTTTCCGGGACGCATGACCGGAACTCCTGCAGAAATGTTATCTGCCGATTATATTCGCCAACAGTTTCAGCAAATGGGTTATCGCAGTGATATTCGGACATTTAATAGTCGGTATATTTATACCGCCCGCGATAATCGTAAGAGCTGGCATAACGTGACGGGAAGTACGGTGATTGCCGCTCATGAAGGCAAAGCGCCGCAGCAGATCATCATTATGGCGCATCTGGATACTTACGCCCCGCTGAGCGATGCTGACGCCGATGCCAATCTCGGCGGGCTGACGTTACAAGGAATGGATGATAACGCCGCAGGTTTAGGTGTCATGCTGGAATTGGCAGAACGCCTGAAAAATACGCCTACCGAGTATGGTATTCGATTTGTGGCGACCAGCGGCGAAGAGGAAGGGAAATTAGGCGCTGAGAATTTACTCAAGCGGATGAGTGACACCGAAAAGAAAAATACGCTGCTGGTGATTAATCTCGATAACTTAATTGTTGGCGATAAATTGTATTTCAACAGCGGTGTAAAAACCCCTGAAGTAGTAAGGAAATTAACGCGCGACAGGGCGCTGGCAATTGCGCGCAGTCACGGAATAGCCGCAACGACCAATCCGGGGTTGAATAAAAATTATCCGAAAGGCACTGGGTGTTGTAATGACGCAGAAATATTCGACAAAGCGGGCATTGCTGTACTTTCGGTGGAAGCGACTAACTGGAATCTTGGGAATAAGGATGGTTATCAGCAACGCGCAAAAACAGCCGCATTCCCTGCGGGAAATAGCTGGCATGACGTAAGACTGGATAATCAACAGCATATTGATAAGGCACTTCCTGGAAGAATAGAACGTCGCTGCCGTGACGTTATGCGGATAATGCTACCGTTGGTGAAGGAGCTGGCGAAGGCGTCTTGATGGGTTTGAAAATGGGAGCTGGGAGTTCTACCGCAGGGGCGGGGAATTCTAAGTGATATCCATTATCGCATCCAGTGCGCCCGGTTTATCCCCGCTGGCGCGGGGAACACACTAAGCATACATAACTGTTTTTAAACAAATTTATTCCGCATCAACAATCTACCAACTAAATTAAAACATTTCCTTATTTTTAAAGAACGGATAACTTATTGATTATCAACAGGAAGAAAAGAAACCAAACGTAACCCATCCAAATCCACCGGAATACGTCTGTTTTCTCCCCAGGTCTGAAATTCAAAACCCGACTCGGTATTGGTCGCCCAGGCCATCACCACATTTCCGCAACCAGCCAGTTGGGTAATTTGCTGCCAGATCATCTCCCGAATACGTTTTGATGTATCACCAACATACACACCGGCACGCACTTCCAGTAGCCAGATTGCGAGCCGTCCACGTAAGCGCGGCGGGACATTTTCTGTAACAACCACGACCATGCTCATCAGCCGCGTCCTCGATGACCGCTATCGCCCAACGTTTCAGGTTCGGGGATGGCTGGCGGTAACATATCCGGCGCAGGTTGTGGCGGTTCAATTTCACCTGCGGCAAGGACTTCCTCAATTAACGGTATTAATTTGCCCGTTAACTTAGTGCTACGGAAAATATCACGACAGGCTAATCTGACTTCTTTATCAGGTTCTGCGGGTTGCCTCGCCGCTATTTCAAATGCCTTTGGTACAACCGAATCAAATTTAATGATATCGGCTATGTCATAAACAAATGAAAGCGGTTTGCCACTATGGATAAACCCAATAGCGGGCGCATATCCCGCGGCTGGTAATGACTACAACTTATTGATAGTGTTTTATGTTCAGATAATGCCCGATGACTTTGTCATGCAGCTCCACCGATTTTGAGAACGACAGCGACTTCCGTCCCAGCCGTGCCAGGTGCTGCCTCAGATTCAGGTTATGCCGCTCAATTCGCTGCGTATATCGCTTGCTGATTACGTGCAGCTTTCCCTTCAGGCGGGATTCATACAG
>NZ_MECT01000110.1:0-38591 GCF_001722145.1 Shigella sp. FC1544 | reverse complement strand
TGAGCGACATAATCTGAATCTGAGACAACATCTGGCAAGGCTGGGACGGAAGTCACTGTCGTTCTCAAAATCGGTGGAGCTGCATGACAAGGTCATCGGGCATTATCTGAACATAAAACACTATCAGTAAGTTGGAGTCATTACCCTCTAATTTGTAGTAATAAGCATCCGCGAATTACTGACAATAGCACTTATGAACAATTTATGGCAGAAGAGTTCACCCAATTAATATCCAAATCAGCAGGAGTTGATGATATTCAAATGGAAATAGACGAGAAGTTTATGAATCGCAAAATTTCATTTCGTGGTTCCTCTTTGCTGACAATAATTAATAGCATTGCAGTTACAGATTTACTGGGAATAGTCCCCTATGAACTTTATAACTCCCACCGTGACTTTCTTAATTTAAAAGAGATAAAACTAGAACATCCGTTACCTTCAATAAAGCTTTACATTTCCTATAATAAATCTTCTTTAAATAATTTGGTGTTCTCCCGATTTATTGACCGTCTAAATGAGAGTTTTTGATATATAACTACAGACAGCTACTATAACTTTCATCTATTTATTCACAGCGCGAATGAAAAATAAAACACTCTGCTTTACAGTGTTTACTTTATAATTAACAGTCTTATCTCACTGTTCACCCTGTAACGTTCAGAGAGCGTCTTCAGATGTCTATTTATAAAATTCCTCTTCCGCTCAATATTCTGGAAGCTGCACGAGAGCGTATTACCTGGACACTCAACACCCTACCCCGCGTTTGTGTCTCATTTTCTGGCGGCAAAGACTCTGGTTTAATGCTGCATCTGACAGCCGAACTTGCCCGACAAATGGGCAAAAAAATCTGCGTTTTGTTTATCGACTGGGAGGCGCAATTCTCTTGCACTATTAACTATGTTCAGTCCCTGCGCGAGTTGTACACCGATGTCATCGAAGAGTTTTACTGGGTTGCGCTCCCGCTTACGACGCAAAATTCCCTTTCACAATACCAACCCGAATGGCAGTGCTGGGAACCTGATGTCGAATGGGTGCGTCAGGCCCCGCAAGATGCGATAACCGATCCTGACTTTTTCTGCTTTTACCAGCCAGGCATGACCTTCGAACAATTTGTACGTGAGTTTGCCGAATGGTTTTCACAAAAACGTCCGGCGGCGATGATGATCGGCATCCGTGCGGATGAGTCCTACAACCGTTTTGTCGCCATCGCCAGTTTAAATAAACAACGTTTTGCCGACGATAAACCATGGACTACGGCCGCACCAGGCGGTCATAGCTGGTACATTTACCCCATTTACGACTGGAAAGTGGCTGATATCTGGACCTGGTATGCAAATCATCAAAGTCTCTGCAACCCACTGTATAACCTAATGTATCAGGCAGGCGTTCCTCTGCGTCATATGCGAATTTGCGAACCTTTTGGCCCGGAGCAACGACAAGGATTATGGCTCTATCACGTTATCGAACCGGATCGCTGGGCTGCTATGTGCGCACGAGTCAGCGGGGTAAAAAGTGGCGGCATTTACGCCGGACATGACAATCATTTCTATGGGCATCGGAAAATCCTCAAGCCAGAACATTTAGACTGGCAAGAATATGCATTATTGCTGCTCAATAGCATGCCGGAAAAAACAGCTGAGCATTACCGCAATAAAATCGCCATTTATTTGCACTGGTATCAGAAAAAAGGCATCGAGGTTCCACAAACCCAGCAAGGGGACATTGGCGCGAAAGATATCCCCTCCTGGCGGCGGATATGCAAAGTTTTACTCAATAACGATTACTGGTGTCGGGCATTATCATTTAGTCCTACGAAAGCGAAGAACTATCAGCGTTATAACGAACGGATAAAAGGAAAACGTCAGGAATGGGGGATACTATGCAACAACGATTAACGCAGGATTTAACGCAATTTCTCGCCAGCTTGCCGGAAGATGATCGCATCAAAGCGATTAATGAAATCCGCATGGCGATCCATCAGGTTAGCCCCTTTCGTGAAGAGCCAGTGGATTGCGTTCTGTGGGTTAAAAACAGCCAACTTATGCCTAATGATTACAACCCAAACAACGTGGCACCACCCGAAAAAAAACTGCTGCAAAAATCCATTGAAATAGATGGTTTTACCCAACCCATTGTGGTCACACATACGGATAAAAATGCCATGGAAATCGTGGATGGTTTTCACCGCCATGAAATTGGTAAAGGCTCATCATCATTAAAATTACGCTTAAAAGGTTATTTGCCGGTGACCTGTCTGGAAGGTACGCGTAATCAACGCATCGCCGCGACTATTCGTCATAATCGCGCTCGTGGACGCCATCAAATCACCGCCATGTCGGAAATCGTCCGTGAACTTAGCCAGTTGGGATGGGACGATAATAAAATTGGCAAAGAGCTGGGAATGGACAGCGACGAAGTGCTGCGCCTGAAGCAAATTAACGGCCTGCAAGAGTTGTTTGCCGACCGTCAATATTCCCGCGCCTGGACGGTTAAATAGCTAAAGCTGGCGCAGGCGTTCAGCTGCTGCCAGCAACGTCGATTCCTTCTTGGCAAAACAGAGACGAATCAGTTTATGTGGGAAGGGATCGGCGCAAAACACCGACAGCGGAATCGCCGCCACGCCGTGCTCCCGCGTCAGCCACTGGCAAAACTCAACATCATCCAGGGTAGAAACCTCGCTGTAATCCACCAGCAAAAAGTATGTACCTTCACACGGTAAAATCTCCAGCCGGCTTTCATTTAAAGCATTCACCAGAATATCGCGCTTCTGGCGATAAAAGTCCGGTAACGCAAGATAATGCTCAGGTTCTGCACGTAGCATATCAGCAAGCGCCAGCTGTGCCGGGGTATTCACCGAAAAGGTCAGATACTGATGTACCTTGCGAATTTCGGCGCTGATGGGCGCTGGCGCAACACAATAACCCACTTTCCAGCCGGTCATATGATAGATCTTGCCAAATGAAGAAACCGCCACTGCCCGCTCACGCAGCTGCGGATGCGCCAGCACACTGGCATGGCCCTGTTGTGAAAAGTTGATGTGCTCGTAGACTTCATCGCTAATGACAAAAATCTCGTGCCCGGCGATCGCCTGCCACAAAGCGGCGAAATCAGCCTGCTGCCAGACAGTTGCACTGGGGTTATGCGGAGTGTTGAGGATCACCAGTCTGGTGCGCTCGCTTAATAATGCGGCAAATTCCTGCCAGTCAAGGTGGTTGCAGTGCCATACGCTTCACTATTCCCCCAGAAAGCGCGATGGCGGGGGCGTAACTGTCATAGCTGGGATCAAAACAAATCACTTCATCGCCATTGCGCACCAGTGCGGTAATCGCCGCGTATAACGCTTCCGTCGCCCCTGCCGTTACGGTGATATCGCTATCGGCATCTGGTTGATAGCCATACAAACGTTCCGTTTTCTGAGCAATCGCCTCGCGCAAGGCCTGCACGCCGGTCATGGGCGCGTATTGGTTTGCCCCCTGGGCAACGTGGTACGCCAGCCGCTCCTGTAAATAGCGCGGACCATCAAAATCAGGAAAGCCTTGCGACAGGTTAATCGCCTGGTGTTGCTGCGCCAGCGCGCTCATCTGGGTGAAAATAGTGGTGCCAAGTTGTGGAAGTTTGCTTTGTGGAATCAGAGGGTTATTTGTCATTTTTATTGTACCTGACGAAGTTGCGTGTTGAAGGCACTATAACACGATGCTAGCATTTGGAAATCAAGACGTTTAGATGTCTAAATAAAACAATAAGGACAACACAACATGCCTCACAATCCTATCCGCGTGGTCGTCGGCCCGGCTAACTACTTTTCACATCCAAGAAGTTTCAATCACCTGAACGATTTTTTCACTGATGAACAACTTTCTCGCGCGGTGTGGATCTACGGCAAACGCGCCATTGCTGCGGCGCAAACCAAACTTCCGCCAGCGTTTGGACTTCCAGGGGCAAAGCATATTTTGTTTCGTGGTCATTGCAGCGAAAGCGATGTACAGCAACTGGCGGCTGAGTCCGGTGACGATCGCAGCGTGGTGATTGGCGTCGGCGGCGGCGCACTGCTCGACACCGCGAAAGCCCTCGCCCGCCGTCTCGGTCTGCCATTTGTTGCCGTTCCGACGATCGCCGCTACCTGCGCCGCCTGGACACCGCTCTCCGTCTGGTATAACGATGCCGGACAGGCGCTGCATTATGAGATTTTCGACGACGCCAATTTTATGGTGCTGGTGGAACCGGAGATTATCCTCAATGCACCGCAACAATATCTGCTGGCGGGGATCGGTGACACGCTGGCGAAATGGTATGAAGCGGTGGTGCTGGCTCCGCAACCAGAAACGTTGCCGCTAACCGTGCGGCTGGGGATCAATAATGCGCAGGCCATTCGCGACGTCTTGTTAAACAGTAGCGAACAGGCACTTGCCGATCAGCAAAATCAGCAGTTAACGCAATCATTTTGCGATGTGGTGGATGCTATTATTGCTGGTGGTGGGATGGTCGGTGGTCTGGGCGATCGTTTTACGCGTGTGGCGGCGGCTCATGCCGTGCATAACGGTCTGACTGTCCTGCCGCAAACCGAGAAGTTTCTTCACGGCACCAAAGTCGCTTACGGAATTCTGGTGCAAAGCGCCTTGCTGGGTCAGGATGATGTGCTGGCGCAATTAACCGGGGCGTATCAGCGTTTTCATCTGCCGACTACGCTGGCGGAGCTGGAAGTGGATATCAATAATCAGGCGGAGATCGACAAAGTGATTGCCCACACCTTGCGCCCGGTGGAGTCCATTCATTACCTGCCAGTCACGCTGACACCAGATACGTTGCGTGCAGCGTTCGAAAAAGTGGAATCGTTTAAAGCCTGACGTGCAAATTTAGCAGCAGCGCGCGCCGCCTTTTCCACCGTAGCGCGCGTCCTGCCGCTCACGGAAAAACTCCTCGTAGGTCATCGGCGTTTGATCGGGATGGTTAACCCGCATATGTTCGACATAGTTGTCGTAATCAGGCATACCAATCATCAGCTTCGCCGCCTGACCTAAATATTTTCCGGCTTTTGCCAGTGAATCAAACATCTTGGCCTCCGCTAACCATGTTGCTGAAAGAGTGCCGGATGCGGCGTGAACGCTTTATCCGGCCTACAAATGCTATCAACGCACTCGGTCAGTCCCCTCGCCCCATCGGGGAGAGGGTTAGGGTGAGGGGAACCCTCGGCACTATGCCAACATTCGCCAACATCCCCCCTCACTCTGACTTTAGTGCGCGCCTTTCGCCTGCGCTACGATCTCCTCGACATTTTCCGGCATCGGCTCATACGGCGTTTCTTTCGCCGTTGGCTTCGGATCTTTCAATGCCGCAAGTGCCGTCTTAATCGAGAACAGTGCCAGAACCACCACGACCACCATAAAGAAGATGGTTAACCCGGCATCCAGACGGTTGTTGAACACCAGTTGCGCCAGCTGTGACTCAGTATACTGCGACGGAATATTGCCGCTGTCGATCATTGCCTGGAACTTGTTAGCAATGGCCAGGAAGCCGACTTTCGCATCCGGGCTAAACGCTTTCTGCCAGCCAGCGGTCAGGGTACAAATCAGCAGCCAGGCCGTTGGTACCAGCGCCACCCAGGCGTAACGTTGACGTTTCATCTTGAACAACACCACGGCACAGAGCATCAGCGCCATCCCTGCCAGCATCTGGTTGGCAATACCAAACAGCGGCCACAGAGTGTTAATACCGCCCAGCGGATCGACCACGCCCTGATGGAGGAAGTAGCCCCACGCCAGTACGCACAGCGCCGTTGCCAGCAGGTTAGCAGGCAGTGAATCGGTCCGCTTCAGGCCAGGAGACACCACGCCCAGCAGATCCTGCAACATAAAGCGCGCAGCACGCGTACCCGCATCTACCGCCGTCAGAATAAACAGAGCTTCAAACAGAATGGCGAAGTGATACCAGAACGCCACATCCATCATACCACCCAGCGCACCGTGCAGGATGTAAGCCATCCCCACCGCCAACGTCGGCGCACCGCCCGCACGGGAAATGATCGACTGTTCACCCACTTCGCTGGCAATCTGGTTGAGCGTATCTGGTGTAATGCTAAAGCCCCAGCTACTCACCACCTGCGCGGCAGAAGCGACCACATCCGCCGTCCCTGCCGGAGCCAGCACCGCCATTGGGCTGTTCATGGCAAAGTAAACGCCCGGATCGATGATACAGGCGGAAACCAGCGCCATAATCGCCACGAAGGATTCCATTAACATTCCACCGTAGCCGATAAAACAAGCCTGCCCTTCGTTCGCCAGCATCTTCGGCGTGGTGCCGGAAGAGATCAGCGCATGGAAGCCAGACACCGCGCCACAGGCGATGGTGATAAACAGGAACGGGAACAGGTTACCGGTCCATACCGGGCCAGTGCCATCGACAAATTTGGTCAGCGCAGGCATGGTCAGCGTCGGGCGCATAATCAAAATGCCTACCGCCAGACCGACGATCGTCCCGATTTTCAGGAAGGTAGAGAGGTAGTCACGCGGGGCCAGCAGCAACCACACCGGCAGCACCGCCGCCACAAAACCGTAACCCACCAGCATCCAGGTCAGCTGCACGCCGGTAAAGTCAAAGTACGGTGTCCAGGTCGGACTTTCTGCCACCCAGCCGCCAGAGATAATGGCGAAAATCAGGAATACCAGACCGATGACCGACACTTCACCAATACGCCCCGGACGCAGATAGCGCAGGTAGATCCCCATAAACAGCGCCAGCGGAATGGTGAACGCAACGGTATACGTTCCCCACGGGCTATGAGTTAGGGCTTTCACCACGATCATCGCCAGTACTGCAAGGATAATGACCATGATCATAAAGCAGGCCACCAGCGCTATCACCCCGGCGGTTGGCCCCATCTCTTCTTTGACCAGCTCACCCAGCGATCGACCGTCACGGCGCGTAGAAACAAACAGCACCATGAAATCCTGCACCGCACCGGCGAGAACCACCCCGGCGAGTAGCCAGATCATCCCCGGCAGGTAGCCCATTTGCGCTGCCAGCACCGGCCCAACCAACGGACCTGCTCCGGCGATGGCCGCAAAATGGTGACCGAACAGCACTTTCTTGTCCGTCGGCACATAGTCCAGCCCGTCGTTATGGCGCACCGCTGGCGTCATACGCTTCGGGTCAACCGCCAGCACATTTTTGGCGATATACAACCCATAAAAACGGTAAGCGATCAGATAGATACAGACCGATGCCACCACAATCCACAGCGCGTTGATCTGTTCCCCACGATTTAAAGCAATGTATCCCAGAGCAAATGCTCCCATTACAGAGAGCACTGTCCAGACGAGGTATTTCCCTGATTTGTTCATAGTTGTTATCCGTGAGCGTGTCCATAGAGATGTTACATTTTGTTTCTATAACATCTTTGTACGATTTAACAACACGGTAACTATGTAAATCGGAGTTGAAACCAATATTTAACTTAACAATGTTAACTCGATCACTCCGTTAACCGAGTTTTCCTGCAATCTCATTTAATTCTGTCGGGCTCATCCCAAAACTGCCGTACCCAGCCGACAAGTGCAGCAACGCCGCCCCTGTTCATCGAAAACGACGATTTCCCAGCTCTGATTTTGCCGCCCAAGATGCAGCGGCTGGCAGACGCCGCGTACCTTGCCTTCAGACACCGGGCGATGATGGGTGGCGTTAAGTTCCGTGCCCACCACACACTGCCCGTCACGGGTCATCATAAATCCGGCCATCGATCCCAGCGTTTCAGCCAGCGCCGCCGACGCGCCGCCATGCAGCAGGCCAAACGGCTGATGAGTACGGGTATCAACCGGCATTTCGGCTTCCAGCACATCATCTCCCAGACGGGTATACACAATTCCCAGATGCGCCACCATTGTGTTATCGCTGGTGGCGTTCAGTTCGTCGAGCGTTAAATGGCGTTTCCAGATCATGCTTATGCCCCCAGCGTTGAGCCGCCATCGACCACAATATCCTGTAGGGTGATATGGCTGGCGAGGTCAGAGGCGAGGAACAAAATCGTGTTGGCGATCTCTTGTGGACGGGCGATTTTCCCCAGCGGAATGCCGAGTTTAAACTGCTCGCCAAAGCCGCGAATACGCTGTTCTTCGGCGTCATCGCTCACCCACAGCGTGCGTTGCATATCGGTGTCGGTGGAGCCAGGCGAAACCACATTACAGCGCACGCCGCTACCCGCCAGTTCCAGCCCGACGCTCAACGCCAGGCTTTTCAGCGCCGCTTTCGATGCGCCATAAGCACTCATACCAATACGCGGCGTGTGTGCGGCGTCGGACGCCACAGTGACAATCGCCCCGCCCCGCTGACGGCGAAACTGGTTCATGGTTTGCTGGAACAGGTTAAACGCACCGCCGACGTTAACCGCAAAAGTCTGCTGCCAGTCCTCTTTACTGAGCTGATCGGTCGCGCCCATGCGCAAAATTCCCGCCGCATTGATCAGCACGTCCAGTCGCTCCGTTTCAGCTAACAGTCGCTGACATACCTGCGCCACCTGCCCGGCGTCGGCAACATCCATTACTTCGGTCGCAAAGGGATATTGCTCCTGAGTGAACGCTTGATCAAAACCTGTAACTTTCGCTCCCGCCTCAACAAACGCCAGCGCCGTGGCGTAGCCGATACCTTTACCTGCGCCGGTTACCCAGACATTTTTACCGCTGAAATCCATTATTTAACCTCGCGGGAGAGTAGCTTCCACCAGGCGTCGATGGTCGGGTTTTTCGCCAGCATGACAAAGTCGATATCACCATGCACTTTGCGCCAGCGCGCCGCCAGCGCCATCATGCGCACCGAATCCAGACCGTAGTCGATCAGGTTGTCGTCATCGAACGGTTCATCGGACTCGTCCAGCAACGGCAGGATAACCTCACGCAGCGCCGCTTTGCTGGCGGGGACTGGTGCTGGCAGTAATTCTTCAGTCATCACCACCCGGCCAGACCGCCCGGCCACATATTTCAGCGACATCAAATGCTCGTCACGGCTGAAATCGGCCAGCGCATCCGCCACCATAAACGGTTTAATATCGCGCATAAATGCGTCGGTTGCGGTGGTCATACAGCCAATGTGGGCATATACCCCGGTAATAATCAGCTGGTTACGTCCACTCTCTTTGAGCATTTGCTCCAGCGGAGAACGATGAAACGCGCTGTAGCGCCACTTCACCAGCACCGTGTCGTCGGCATCTGGCGTCAGGCGATCCACCACCTTTTGCTGTTCCGGCGAACGGGTCAGGCCCGGCCCCCACATATCATTCAACAGCGCCCGATCTTCATCGCTCTGCTCTTTCGGCTGGGCGGTGTAATAAACCGGGATATTGTGCTGTTTGCTGTAGTCGCGCAGCGCAGCAATATTCGCGATCACCTGCTCCATCATCGGGCAGTTCTCGCCCCAGAAGCTGACAAAATAGTCCTGCATATCATGGATTAACAACGCGGCACGTTGCAGTTCAAAGGCCCAGTCAACTTTATTCTGCGGAATATCGTGAGACTCCGGCAGTGCGTAAGCCTGTAATTTTGGAATAGCCATCGTGTTCTCTCCTTCAGGCTGATGCGCGTGACGCCAGCCACTGACTTAATTGTTTTTTATCGACTTTCCCGACCGCCGTCAGCGGAAGTGAATCTACACACTCCACGCGATCCGGTAATTTAAATTCGGCAATACCCTGTTCACGCAGGAAACGACGCACCTGCACCGCGCGCAGCGCTCTTTTACCACCAGATAAGCACAGCTTTTTTCGCCCATCAGCTCATCTTCCATGCTCACCAGTGCGGCATAGATCACCGCCGGATGGCGCAGCAGCAGGTTTTCGATCTCTTCGGCAGCGATCTTCTCGCCGCCACGGTTGATCTGATCTTTCTCGCGCCCCTGCACGGTGATGTAACCCTCTGGATCAATAGAGATCAGATCGCCGGAACAGTAAAAACCGTTGGCATCAAAGGCGCTGGCATTGTGCTGCGGACTTTTGTAATAACCGCGGAAGGTGTACGGCCCGCGCGTCATCAGGCGTCCGACTTCCCCTTGCGGCAGTGGATTTCCTTCGGCATCGGCAACCCACACTTCATCGTCCGGACACATTGGGTAACCCTGGGTATGGATAATTTTCTCCGCGCTATCATCAAGACGGGTGTAGTTCACCAGCCCTTCCGCCATGCCAAACACCTGCTGCAACTGGCAGCCAATCTCAGCGGGAATACGCGCCGCAAGGGTGGCAGAAAGACGTGCGCCGCCGACCTGTAACAGTTTCAGCGAGGCAAGCTGCGCCCGGCTTTCGCCTTCAGCCAGCGCCTGCAACCACAGGCTGACTGCCGGCGGCACCAGCGCGGTGACGTTCACCTGATGTTTTTCAATCAATGGGAAGCAAAGCGTAGCGCTGGGATCGGCCGCCAGAACAACCGTTCCTCCGGCAAGAAAGACGCCCAGCGATCCTGGCGAACTCATGGCGTAGTTATGAGCCGCCGGGATCGCGCACAAGTAGCGCGTCTGTTGTGTGAACTGACAAATCTCGACGCTACGACGCACGCTGTAGTAGTAGTCGTTATGAGTGCGCGGGATCAGCTTCGGTGTACCGGTGGTGCCGCCGGAAAGCTGGAAATAGGCCACTTCATCAGCAGGTGATGGCGTGGCAGTAAAACCGTCTGCCGGATGGTTAATCGCATCCTGCAAGTTATGCTCACCGCTGTCGTTGTGCAGTTGCACCACGCGAATGGAGGAATGTTCTGTGACGAAAGTATTGAGGAAATCATCCCCGCTAAACAGCGCATGTTGGCGATCGGCAATCAGCAATGCGGGTTCAATCTGGCTGGCATAGGCGTTCAGTTCACTACGCTGATGGCTGAACAACGCCAGCACCGGCGCAACGCCCAGTTTCAGCAGCGCGAAAAAGGTAATATACAATTCAGCGACGTTACCCAGTTGTACCAGCGCGGTTTCACCAGGTTTAATGCCCTGACGGCGTAAAGTACACGCGAGGTTATCCGCCGCCTGATTCAGCTCCCGGTAACTCAACTGTAGCTCGCCGTCGATAACCGCGATGCTGTCACTCGCAGCGTGGCGAGTCAGAATGTCGGTCAGCGGCAAATCCTGCCAGTAGCCTTTTTCCCGATAGCGACGGGCAAACTCTTCCGGCCAGCGGGTGAATGGAATGCTCATCCTCGCTCCTTAATGCAATCCAAAAACATTCAACATGGTAGAAAGTTTGACGCCTGTTTCGCGCCACTCACCCAACGGTGACGACGCAGGCACAATCCCCGCTCCGGCAAACAGACGCACCTGATTTTCCCGCAGCTTCGCACAGCGGATGGTCACCACCCATTCGCCGTTACCTTCGCTGTCACACCAACCCACAATGCCGCCAAACAGTTCGCGGTCGAACGGCTCCAGTTCAGCAATAACCTGAGTCGCGGCCTGATGCGGGAAACCGCTCAGCGCGGGGGTCGGATGCAGCAGACAGGCCAGAGTCAGTGCGTTTTCTTGCGAATTCGCTTTACCTTCAAAGGGAGTTGCGAGATGCCACAGCGTCGGCGTGGTAATCAATTGTGGAGAGGAGGGAACGTGTAACTCACTACTGCGTTCGCGCAGTACCTCTTTCATCGCCTGAGTCACCAGTTCATGTTCATGGCGATCTTTTTCTGACGCCAGCAGACGATTACCCGCTTCGCGATCGAGCACTTCATCCGGCTGACGACGCGCGGAACCGGCTAACGGAATGGAGCTAAAACGCTCGCCGTCTTTACGTAGCAGCAGTTCCGGGCTGGCCCCCAGCAGGACGCCACCATCAGCCAGCGGGATATGGAAGTTGTAACTAACCGGGTTTTGCGCAATCAACCGTTCCAGCAATACGCCACTATCAATGGCGGCGTCAGTGGTGATATCAATCAACCGTGACAACACCACTTTGTCGACCTGCGGCGTGGCGGTAAGTGCGGCAGCGCGGGCAACCATCTGTTCAAACGTGGTTTGTTCCGGAATTGCCTGGCGTTCCACCACATTCAGCGACTGGCTGCGGGTGAAACGGCGGGCGGAAGCTTGTTTTTCCTGACGGGAGAACGACTGCCAGGATTCAGGAATATACAGCGACGAAGGCTGACGTGGATCGAAGGGAATCGCCCCGACCATCACCGGATTTTTGATGCCCTGCACTTTGGCATCGGCAAACAGCGCGGCGAGTTTTTGCTGGAAGGGACTGTCGGGCGAATCCCCGTTCACAGCCGGTTCATCGAAGCGGGCGAAACATCCTGACGTCGTAAAACTGCGGTACGGCGACATAAAGAAAAAGCGATTGGGCGCAAGTGTTGCCATGGTCTGCTGTACTTCCTCAGCCAGTGACGTATCCATATCATCCTCCACAAAATAATAAAGGCTTTAATAATGATTATCATTTATATTTTCGGTCGCTAACCTAAAAGCAAACGCGCACTATGTCAACTCTTGAGGTAACGCAATCTGCAACTCGGGGTTGCATCTGGTTGTGGTTACAATGAAAATGAGAAGCATTATTGATGGATTCGCATAAGCGCAATGTGATGTCCTGCGCCGTTCTTCCCCCTCTCCCTTCCAGGGAGAGGGCTGGGGTGAGGGTCAATATTCGCACCAGTGCTGGCTGTTCCCATCACCCTAACCCTCTCCCCAAAGGGGCGAGGGTACGGATAGTGCGCTTTGTCGAATTTGTCATTACGCCCTTAACCTTATTAATAACAGGAAGCTGATTTGTGAGACTCGCCCCGCTCTACCGCAACGCCCTTCTATTAACAGGACTTTTGCTTTCCGGAATAGCCGCAGTTCAGGCCGCCGACTGGCCGCGTCAGATTACTGACAGCCGGGGCACTCATACCCTGGAAAGCCAGCCGCAGCGTATTGTTTCCACCAGCGTCACCCTGACCGGCTCACTGCTGGCGATTGATGCTCCGGTGATTGCCAGCGGCGCGACCACGCCAAATAACCGCGTCGCGGATGACCAGGGCTTTTTACGCCAGTGGAGCAAGGTGGCGAAAGAACGCAAACTACAACGGCTCTATATCGGCGAACCGAGCGCCGAAGCCGTTGCCGCGCAAATGCCGGATCTGATTTTAATTAGCGCAACCGGCGGGGATTCGGCGCTGGCGCTGTATGATCAGCTTTCTACCATCGCCCCGACATTAATCATCAATTACGACGACAAAAGCTGGCAGTCGCTGTTAACGCAGCTTGGCGAAATTACCGGGCATGAGAAACAAGCGGCAGAGCGGATTGCACAGTTTGATAAGCAACTGGCAGCGGCGAAAGAGCAAATCAAATTACCGCCGCAGCCGGTCACTGCTATTGTCTATACCGCCGCTGCACACAGTGCCAATCTCTGGACGCCGGAATCAGCACAAGGGCAGATGCTGGAACAACTCGGCTTTACGCTGGCGAAATTGCCCACAGGGTTAAACGCCAGCCAAAGCCAGGGCAAACGCCATGACATCATTCAGCTTGGTGGAGAAAATCTGGCTGCAGGGTTAAATGGCGAGTCACTATTCCTGTTCGCCGGTGATCAGAAAGACGCCGATGCGATTTATGCCAATCCACTGCTCGCGCACCTGCCCGCAGTACAAAACAAGCAGGTTTATGCGCTGGGAACCGAGACGTTCCGCCTGGATTACTACAGCGCCATGCAAGTGCTGGAACGACTTAAGGCGCTGTTTTAAGCATTAACTGTCGGACGCTGTCACCTGCGGCGGCGTCTGGCGAAAACGTCGCAACTCCACCAGCACCAGCAATAACAACACGCCGATAATCAACAAACCAAAACCGCTCGCGCTTGCGGAAGCAACCGGTGTCATCATCGCTCCCAGACCGCCTAACAGCGCCGCGCCTATGGCATCGCCCGTCACGTTTTGTGCCGTCCACAAACCGTTGATTCGCCCTAACATTGCTTCCGGCGTTTGCGTTTGCAGCATTGTATATTGCAGCAACGAACTGACCGCACTCAGCCAGCCGAACAGCACCAGACAAACCACGCCTAAAATCCACATCGGCATCAGGCCAAATAAACCAATGGCGAGGAACGATCCCAACGTGGAGAGCAACATCAACAATCCTGGTCGCGCGCTATGCGCCAGTTTCCCACTGGTTAATGCGCCAATAGCCGCACCGAGCGGGATCGCCGCATAGAGAAAACCAATCTCTGCCGCCGACATCTGCCAGTTGTCAGCCAGCGCCGGATACAGTACCCGCACCGCGCTCGCCATCGTCAATAAACCACCCAGCAACGCAATCCCGCCCACCAGCGGGCTGGCGAGCAGAAAACGAAATCCTGCCAGTAATGATTTCAACGGATGCTCGCGCGGCTGCGGTGGCGGTGGCAACGCCGGAAGGCTTAACAACGGTAGCAAGGTAATAAACGTGCCCGCCGCCGCCAGCCCGTAGTTCCAGGCTACGCCACCGGTCGCCAGCAATAAACCGCCAATCATGGGCGAAATCACCGACCCCAGACGCACGGTCAACATGGTGATCGCCCCGGCCTGCATTAAGTTTTCACGCCCTACCAGTGCTGGTGTCGCCGCCAATAGCGCTGTAACGCCAAGCGATGCGAAAAAACCATCCCATAAACCAAGTAAATAGATTGCCAGCAATGACGGCTCCGGCAGCAGTGCATTAAGGCACAGTCCAATGAAGCCAATGCCACAGGTGCCGCGCGCCAGCAAAATCACTTTTTTGCGCTCATAGCGATCCGCCAGCACACCGCCAACCATCAGGCCAACAAACATCGCGCCGCCGGTCAGCGTCACCGAAAGCCCCACCTGCCAGGTAGAATGCGTCATCATCTGGATCTGCACCGGCACCGCGACGCCGAGCAAACCCAGAGACACAATTGAGATAAAACGAGCGAGGAATACTGCGCGAAACGCCGGGTGCGTTTTCAACAGGCTGAGGTTAAGCAGCCAGGATTGTTTATTCATTACAATGCCTTGCCATCAAATATTTTAAATACCTATTCTTAGGCTGCACATGCTAACATATCCAAATAAGATCGATAACGATAATTAATTTCATTATCATGGAAGTTCGTATGTCTGGTTCTGTTGCCGTGACACGCGCCATTGCCGTGCCCGGATTGCTGTTATTACTGATTATCGCGACGGCATTAAGCCTGCTCATTGGGGCAAAATCACTCCCCGCTTCCGTAGTGCTGGAGGCCTTCTCCGGCACCTGCCAGAGCGCCGACTGCACCATCGTGCTCGACGCGCGACTGCCGCGCACCCTTGCCGGTTTACTGGCAGGCGGCGCGCTTGGCCTTGCCGGGGCGTTGATGCAAACCCTCACCCGAAATCCACTTGCCGACCCCGGCTTGCTTGGCGTGAACGCCGGAGCCAGCTTTGCCATTGTGCTGGGTGCGGCGCTGTTTGGTTACTCATCCGCGCAGGAACAACTGGCGATGGCCTTCGCCGGGGCGCTGGTGGCCTCATTGATTGTTGCCTTTACCGGCAGTCAGGGCTGCGGGCAGTTAAGTCCGGTGCGTTTAACCCTGGCGGGCGTGGCGCTGGCGGCAGTGCTGGAAGGGCTGACCAGCGGCATCGCCCTGCTTAATCCTGACGTCTACGATCAACTGCGTTTCTGGCAAGCCGGTTCGCTGGATATTCGCAATCTACATACCTTAAAAGTGGTGCTGATCCCGGTGCTGATCGCCGGAGCAACCGCGCTATTACTGAGCCGCGCGCTGAACAGTTTAAGCCTCGGCAGCGACACCGCGACGGCGCTGGGCAGTCGCGTGGCGCGCACACAGTTAATTGGTCTGCTGGCGATTACCGTGCTTTGTGGTAGTGCGACAGCGGTAGTTGGCCCGATTGCCTTTATTGGCCTGATGATGCCGCATATGGCGCGTTGGCTGGTGGGTGCCGATCATCGCTGGTCGCTGCCCGTAACGCTGCTTGCTACCCCTGCCCTGCTGCTGTTTGCCGATATCATCGGGCGGGTGATTGTGCCCGGTGAACTGCGCGTTTCTGTGGTCAGTGCCTTTATTGGTGCACCGGTGCTGATCTTCCTCGTGCGACGTAAAACGCGAGGTGGTGCATGATTTACGTCTCTCGCCGATTACTCATCACCTGTTTGCTGCTTATTTCCGCCTGTGTGGTTGCAGGTATCTGGGGATTACGCAGCGGTGCCGTCACGCTGGAAACCTCGCAGGTATTCGCCGCGCTGATGGGCGATGCGCCGCGCAGTATGACGATGGTGGTCACCGAATGGCGTTTACCACGCGTGCTGATGGCGCTGTTGATTGGCGCGGCACTGGGCGTCAGCGGTGCGATTTTTCAGTCGCTGATGCGTAACCCGCTCGGCAGCCCTGACGTAATGGGCTTTAACACCGGGGCGTGGAGCGGCGTGCTGGTGGCGATGGTGCTGTTTGGTCAGGACCTGACGGCTATCGCGCTGGCAGCAATGGTGGGCGGCATTGTCACTTCTCTGTTGGTCTGGCTGCTCGCCTGGCGTAACGGTATCGACACCTTTCGGTTGATTATTATCGGCATCGGCGTTCGCGCCATGCTGGTGGCCTTTAATACTTGGCTGTTGCTGAAAGCGTCTTTAGAAACGGCGCTAACAGCGGGTTTGTGGAATGCCGGATCGCTCAATGGCCTGACGTGGGCAAAAACTTCGCCTTCCGCACCCATCATTATATTGATGCTCATTGCCGCCGCCTTGCTGGTGCGGCGAATGCGCTTGCTGGAGATGGGCGATGATACCGCCTGCGCGCTGGGCGTCAGCGTCGAGCGTTCGCGTCTGTTAATGATGCTGGTTGCAGTGGTGCTTACCGCTGCGGCAACGGCGCTTGCCGGGCCGATTTCCTTTATTGCTTTAGTCGCGCCGCACATTGCCCGACGCATTAGCGGCACCGCTCGCTGGGGGCTGACCCAGGCGGCGCTGTGCGGAGCGCTGTTACTGCTGGCGGCCGATCTCTGCGCCCAACAACTGTTTATGCCGTATCAACTTCCGGTTGGCGTCGTTACCGTCAGCCTCGGCGGTATTTACCTTATCGTCTTGTTAATTCAGGAGTCTCGCAAAAAATGACCGAATCAGTAGCCCGTTTGCGCGGCGAACAGTTAACCCTGGGATATGGCAAATATACCGTTGCGGAAAATCTGACTGTAGAAATTCCTGATGGTCACTTCACGGCAATTATCGGACCAAATGGCTGTGGTAAATCCACGTTACTGCGTACCTTAAGCCGCCTGATGACGCCTGCTCACGGGCATGTCTGGCTGGATGGCGAGCACATTCAACATTACGCCAGTAAAGAAGTTGCACGCCGGATTGGTCTGTTGGCGCAAAATGCTACCACGCCGGGCGATATCACCGTGCAGGAGCTGGTGGCGCGTGGACGTTATCCGCATCAACCGCTGTTTACCCACTGGCGCAAAGAGGATGAAGAAGCGGTAACGAAAGCGATGCAGGCCACGGGAATAACTCATCTGGCAGATCAAAGCGTGGATACCCTTTCTGGCGGACAACGCCAGCGAGCGTGGATCGCGATGGTGCTGGCCCAGGAAACGGCAATTATGCTGCTCGACGAACCCACGACCTGGCTGGATATCAGTCATCAGATTGATCTACTGGAACTGTTAAGCGAACTGAACCGCGAGAAAGGCTATACCCTGGCGGCGGTGCTGCACGATCTTAATCAGGCCTGTCGTTACGCCAGCCATTTGATTGCATTGCGGGAAGGGAAAATTGTTGCTCAGGGAGCGCCGAAGGAGATTGTCACTGCTGAACTGATTGAGCGCATTTATGGTCTGCGATGCATGATCATTGACGATCCGGTAGCCGGAACGCCGCTTGTGGTGCCGCTCGAACGAACGGCACCTTCAACCGCAAATAGTTAAACTAAGTGGTCTGCCATCATGGCATCCTGTTTTCTGGATGCCATCGCATAGCGCAATAACACGCTACCACAAGCCACCATCCCGCCGATCAGCGCGGAAAGGATCACAATAATCGCCTTACCCGGACCGTCTTTTTTCACTGGCAATGACGGGCTTAACTGATATTTAAACGGCGTAAAATTCACATCGTTGACATTTGCTTTTGTTAATTGCTCGACAAGATACTGCCGATTACGTAATTCACCGTTCAGTTCCGCAACGTCAGTAACCGCTTTTTCAATTTCCAGTTTGCGTTCAATACCGTATGCGCCGAGAGAAATAGAGAAATCGGGGTCATCTTTAACGGCCTGACCATTACTGTATACGGGCTTTTTAATTCCTGCCGCGTTGGCAATGTCGAGTGAATAATTGAGGCGCTGAATGTTTGCATCAAGTTGATTTTTCGTTTTAATGCGATCCTGAGCCAGTTTTTCTTTTTCAAACTGGGTTTTGATCTCCAGTTTATTACGGACGTTTTCTATCGACTCTTTCACCACCAACGCAGAGATATAATCGATATACCCGCTCAAAACGGTCTGCGCCTCTTTACTGGTTGGCGCGGTAAAACTTAGCGTCCAGGAGGTATACAGTGACGGTTCATCTTTTTTCTTACTGGCATTGTCATCAACCGCTTTCATTTTTTCGCTCAATGCAACAATAGCGCGATGCAAATCCAGTTCATCGATTTTCGCCTCTTTTAATTGGTCCATCACATAAGGTGATGAACGCAAGTACTCTTCCAGCAAGCTAACAGACTGAAACTTCTTGATAAACAGGTTAAATGCACCGCCACGGTCGATATTAACATCGAGATCAAGAACGCGGAGTTTGGTAAAGGTTTTCTCCAGGTCCTGCCACTGAATGGCTTCGGCGGGAGTAATAACGGCTGAGCTGGTCCATTTTTGCGGCAGGATGAAAGAGATCAGTAAACCTGCGCAGGCAAATGCAAAAACGACCGCCATGACCGTTTTTTTGGCCCGCCATAAAACTTCGATTAGATTAAGTAAATCAATTTCATTACTACTGGGCGACGCCAGAGGATACTCGGAAAAATGAGCGTCACTTCCCTGTTTAATATTCAGTGATGACATGGGTATAACCTGAAAATGAGTCCAATAGGGGGAAATCTCCACGGCGCTCACTTTACCAGTTGGTGAGAATTATCCGAAGCTGAAGTTTGTAAATTCCTTCCACTGAATGCAACATTCACTCTATTTAAGAGAATTATTCATCAAACCTATAAATCAAACAAATAAAAAACCCATAATTATTTTCTGTAATTATGGGTTTATAGATAATATTAATTTACCTGTTTAGCGTTGCGCGAATAATCGGCCCAATTTTTACAAACGCCCCTGGAGAGATAATATCCACATGCGCACAATCCTGACGATAGATATCCAGCTCGGCAATCCAGGGCGACCAAGCGCGTTCGGGGCTCATACCTTCCTGAAGCGTGCGTTCAGCAACAAACAGCGTCGCTTTACCATCAAACGGTACGCTATGAGCAGTCGTCAGCAGACGCACAGCATCAGCGTAGTTGCCTTCAATGGTGGTAAACAACTCCGTTGAAGTACTTCCCTGCTGTGCCGCCAGGAAGGCCTCGCGTTCGCGGTTAATCTCCGCCAGCACTTCCGGGTCCAGACCATTAGCCTCTTTTTCCTGCCAGTTTTGCGTTTCTGGCGGCCAGGTATCCAGCAAACCAAGAAATGCCACCTGTTCGCCACGGGCACGCAGTCGCGCCGCAATGCCCTGCGCCAGCGTACCGCCAAGGGAATACCCCAGCAGGTAATAAGGGCCGTGCGGTTGTTGTTCAAGTAACGTTGCCAGATGCGCTTCACAGACTTCATCCAGATTTGCCGCGGTATGCATGGGGCCATTGGGGCGCGGCGACTGAATGCCGATAATCGACCATTGTGGATCGATATAACGCGAGAGCACGCTAAACTGCCAGGCAAAACCGGATGCCGGATGGAAACAAAACAGCGTCGGGCCATTACCTTCACGCAACGGCAGAATGGTTTCGAATCCCATACGCCGGGTGCTGTCTTCTTCAGCATCAATAATCGTTGCCAGTTTAGCGACGGTTGACGCGACCATCACTTGCCCCGGCGTCACCTGGCGGGCAACCTGCCGACTTAACTGCGCTGCCAGTTTCATTGCCAGTAGCGAATGACCGCCAAGCGCAAAGAAATCAGCATCGGCATCCTGCACCTCACAACCCAGCAACGACGCGAATGCCGCGGCAATAATCGTTTCACTGCCCGCTTTTGGCGCACGCCCCGGCGCTTGTGCCTTCAGTTCAGGCAACGGTAAGGCTTTGCGATCCAGCTTGCCGTTGGCGCTAAGAGGTAACAGTGGAAGTTGCAGCAGAACCACGGGCACCATATGTGGTGGCAATGTTTCGCGAAGCTGCGCCTGTAATGCGCTGGTATCCAACGGCAGACCTGATTGCGACACCAGATAGCCCACCAACTGACGCGCATCACCACCGGTGGCTGCCGCCTGGTTAATCACACAGGCGTGGGTAACGGCTTGTTCGACATCCGGCAGCGCCTGCATCACGCGATCGATTTCGCCCAGTTCAATACGCTGCCCGCGAATTTTTAGCTGATCGTCACTGCGCCCGAGGTACTCCACCGCGCCGTTATCCAGCCAGCGGGCAACGTCTCCGGTACGGTACATCCGTTCACCAGGGACAAAAGGATCGGCAATAAAGCGGCTGGCGGTCAGATCGGGTCGTCCAAGATACCCCTGCGCCAGTTGAATGCCGGTGAGATAGAGATCACCCGCCACACCCGGCGGCACCGGATGCATCATCGCATCAAGAATACGCAGACCCGTATTCCATACCGGATAACCAATCGGCACACTGCTGCCGCGCACCTGTGCCAGTTCCTCGCCAAAAGCCGGATACCAGCTGACATCTACCGCCGCTTCCGTCGGGCCATATAGATTATGCAACGGCACGCTGGTTAACTGTTGCCATTCGCGGCATAAATCAGCCGGTAAGGCCTCACCACTACAGAAAACCTGTTTCAACGTCGCGCAACTCTGGCGAGCGGTTTGCGGCGTCAGCGATGCAACAAATGCTGCCAGCATCGACGGCACAAAGTGCGTGGTCGTTACGCCATATTCGGCAAAGAATTGCTGCATAGCGAGCGGGTCGCGGTGCGCTTCCGGTTCAGCCATCACCAGTTTAGCCCCGGCAATAAACGGCCAGAAAAACTCCCACACCGAGACATCAAAACTGCACGGCGTTTTTTGGGCAACGACATCTTCGCCTGTAAGCAGATAATGATTTTGCATCCACAACAGGCGGTTAACGATAGCCGTCTGCCCGACCATTACCCCTTTCGGCCTGCCGGTGGAGCCAGAGGTAAAGATGATATAAGCCGTGTGATGCGGTTGTGAAAGTTGCAGCGGCGCACTGCCCTGCGGTTTAAGCGGGGCGTTATAGCAAAGGTTGGTTAAATCTGGAACATCGGCAAAGCGCGGCAGTTGATCGTCGGTGGTGATTAACAGCGACGGACGCGCATCTTCCAGCATCATTTTCAGGCGATCGTCCGGATAGCCGGTATCCAGCGGTAGCCAGGCCGCGCCAGCTTCAACTATCGCATGTAGCGCCAGGGTCAAAAAGACCGAGCGCGGTAGCGCCACCGCCACGCTGTCGCCCGGTTTAACGCCACGCTCACGCAGCAGATTCGCCAGCGCCACCACCTGCTCGCGCATTTCCCGATAGCTGAACTGGTAACGCGCATCTGCCAGCGCCGGAGCATCCGGTGTTTTTGCCGCTTGTTCTGCCACCAGCGCGCTCAGCGTGTTTTCTGGAATCTCAACCTGAGTGGCGTTGATCTGCGCCAGCTGCGCATACTCACCTGGCAGCATAATATCGACATCGCCGCACAACAGCGCCGGATCCGCGGCGAACTGGGCAATCAGCATTTTCAGGCGTTCAGCATGCTGGATTAACGTTGGCTCATCGTAACGCTGTTTATTGGCGAGGATCTCAATACTCAAATCACCGTGTTCATCCGGGAACAGGGCCAGTTCAAGGTCATTAACCGGACCGGTTGCCAAGGTATGGGTTTGCGCCTGAACACCAGGAATATCCAGTTGGTAATCAAATACCTTGATATTGAGTACCGGACCAAACAGCGGTTCATCACCTGCCGCTCGCCCGCTGTCACGGACAATTTGTTCGGCATCGTAACGTTGATGACGACGCATTTTTTTCAGTTGTGCTGCCAGTCGGGTTGCCAGTTCCGGCAGCGTTTCTTGCGCCGCAATGTGAATACCCAACGGCAAAACGTTGAGCACGGGTCCGGTAGCCGTCAGCGCCGCCGAGCCCAGTCGACGCATAAAGATAAATCCAGCGGCGTAGTCCATGCGATTGCACAATCGCCCCAGCCACAAAGCCGTCAGCGCAAGGGCTAAATCGGTACGCTGCACACCTGAAAGTTGCGTAGCCAACTGGCGGAATTCCCCGTCGGTAAATTCCATTTTCAGACGTAAAATATCTGCCGAAGCGCTGCGCCCCGGTAAAGGTGCCGGAGAAAGTGACGCGGGCGGCGGCAGTTGACGACGCTGTTCTGCCCAGAATGCCGCATCACGCTGCCAGGCTTCGCTTTCGCGGTATTGCTGGTACTCTTCCACTACATCAGCGAAAGGCGTAAACGGCGAAGCAGGCGTTGGTTCGCCACGCAGCCATGTGCAGTAAATATTGGCGATCTGGCGGGTAATGGCCGGGAAACTGAAGCCATCGACCAGCAAATGGTGATAACGCTGATACCAGTACCAGCGGTTATCCGCCACCTGTATCAGCTGATGAAAGACCAGTGGTTTACCGCTATCGACGCGCAGATCTTGTTGCAAATCCGCCTGCATTAATGCCTGCGCAGTACCGTGCGGATCAATGTTGGTTCGCAGGTCGATAATTTCTGGCAGTTCGAACGTCAGCGCATCATCGACCCACTGCCAGACTTCGCCGTTATCTTCCGTAAAACGCATCCGCAGCGTATCTGCTTGCGCTAGTCCGTCAACCACCGCGCGGGCCAGTAATGGCGCATCAACCTCTCCGGTTAACTCAACGTAATGCGCTACGCTCCAGGCGGAGGGTAAATCCGACAGTTTTTCTGCCATCCAGATGCCGGGCTGTGCGGCGACCAAAGGTAAATGCTGGCTCATTGCGCCTCCTGCAACTGGGTGAAATTCGCCGGTGTCAGAGTACGCCAGTGGGCTTCAAGCCACTGCTGGCAGGACTCTTGTGACTGCGGCTGACACACAATGTCCCAGCCTGCCGGTAAGGCGCATTGTTGCGGCCACAGACTGAATTGCCCCTGCGCATTGCGCAAAATGTAAAACGCTCCCTGTGGATCATCGAAGGGATTACTGAATGCCATATTCAACTCCTGTCATGGAAAAGTGGTTGCCAGAGGTCGATTAGCCCCTGCATCAAGCCACCGCGCCAACAAAGCGCATCATGTCCGCCGTCAACCTGACGCCAGAAAATGGATTCTTTTATGGGGTGTAATTGCGCATACAGCGCCTGATTGGCCCGCATAATCATCGGCTCGCGAATACCCGCTTCCAGCACAATGCGCAGACCTTCGGCGCTAACTTCACCAGCTTTAAGCTTTTCAAGTAACACGCCCTCTTGCTGCCCGCCCCGATGCGGCCACCAGTACGATCCTGACTGGCTTAATACACAACCAAAACGTTCAGGCCAGTGCAGTCCGGCATACAGCGCGGAAAGTCCACCAAAACTCTGCCCGGCAACCACGGTGCGATCGGCGCGATCGCTAAAAGGGGCAATAGCTTTCACCAGGGGTAATAACTCTTGCTGTACTGCGAGCCAGAAATCCGCATTACACGGCAGTTCGTGAGCGCGGTGCGTGGTGTCGATAGCGTCGATCAACACATACACGGCGGGAGGAAGTTGCTGACGATGGGTCAGCGAAGTCAGCACTGGCCAGACGGGCATACTTTGCGCCCAAAATTCGCCATCGAGCAAAACTGCCAGCGGGCGTTCTTCTGCTGTTGCATCGCCGGTGGTAAAAATCCATACACGACGTGAATTTTTCAACCGTTCACTTTTCCAGATAATTTCTTTGGCTGGTATTTCTGGCGCTTGCGGACAATCCCATCCCGGTTGCAGAGGCGCTTGCGGCATTTCGAGTGCAGAAACAGCGTGCCCTCGCCCGCCTTTCCAGCTTTGTGGATTCAGCGGATCGGCTATTGCCTGGGGTAATAGTTTTCGCCAGCCTTCACGTAATTCGAGGCGATCGGGGGATGGTGCAGAAAAAATGTCATCGCGTTCGGTGGGAATAAAGCAGTAGCTGCCGCGCCAGTTGGCATTGAGTTGTGTCGTCCACTGCCAGACATCAGTACCTGCAATGCGCTGCATCGACTGGGGCTGGCTGTTCTGATGATGATCGGTCACACCAGTGATGTAGACCCATACGCGCTTTATCGGCGAGTATTCTTCAGAACCTTGGGGATCACGCCACCAGAAAGTGACCTCAAACATTTCGTCATTCAGACGCTGCCATTCCGGGCCATGTTTCGACTGCCACCAGCTCTCACTTCCTACTTTTAACGCCGTCACACCATAACCCCATGTTTACTGTGCAATTTTTCATTGATTGCAGAAATATATTGATAATATTATTGATAACTATTTGCATTTGCAATAGCGTAATGGCGCGCCGTGGGAAGCGCGGACATTAATTAACCAACTGCACTGCGTGTCTTTCAGGATCAAAGGTTTTCGCGGTAGCGGGATGCGTCGTGTTGAGGACGACCATGCCCGACAGTTGCAATTCGTGGCAAAAATGCAGGAATAAAACAATGAACAAGAAGATTCATTCCCTGGCCTTGTTGGTCAATCTGGGGATTTATGGGGTAGCGCAGGCACAAGAGCCGACCGATACTCCTGTTTCACATGACGATACCATTGTCGTTACCGCCGCCGAGCAGAACTTGCAGGCACCTGGCGTTTCGACCATCACCGCAGATGAAATCCGCAAAAACCCGGTTGCCCGCGATGTGTCGGAGATCATCCGTACCATGCCAGGCGTTAACCTGACCGGTAACTCCACCAGTGGTCAGCGTGGGAATAACCGACAGATTGATATTCGCGGTATGGGTCCGGAAAACACGCTGATTTTAATTGACGGCAAACCGGTCAGCAGCCGTAACTCGGTGCGTCAGGGCTGGCGTGGCGAGCGCGATACCCGTGGTGATACTTCCCGGGTGCCGCCTGAAATGATTGAACGTATTGAAGTTCTGCGTGGTCCGGCTGCAGCGCGTTATGGCAACGGCGCGGCGGGTGGCGTAGTTAACATCATTACCAAAAAAGGCAGCGGTGAGTGGCACGGTTCCTGGGACGCTTATTTCAATGCGCCAGAACATAAAGAGGAAGGTGCCACTAAACGCACCAACTTCAGTCTGACCGGCCCGCTGGGCGACGAATTCAGCTTCCGCTTGTATGGCAACCTCGACAAAACCCAGGCTGACGCGTGGGATATCAACCAGGGCCATCAGTCCGCGCGTGCCGGAACGTATGCCACGACGTTACCAGCCGGGCGCGAAGGGGTGATCAACAAAGATATTAATGGCGTGGTGCGCTGGGACTTCGCGCCTCTGCAATCACTCGAACTGGAAGCGGGTTACAGCCGCCAGGGTAACCTGTATGCGGGCGATACCCAGAACACCAACTCTGACGCTTACACTCGCTCGAAATATGGCGATGAAACCAACCGCCTGTATCGCCAGAACTACTCGCTGACCTGGAACGGTGGCTGGGATAACGGAGTGACCACCAGCAACTGGGTGCAGTATGAACACACCCGTAACTCGCGTATTCCGGAAGGTCTGGCGGGCGGTACCGAAGGGAAATTTAACGAAAAAGCGACACAGGATTTCGTCGATATCGATCTTGATGACGTGATGCTGCACAGCGAAGTTAACCTGCCGATTGATTTCCTCGTTAACCAAACGCTGACGCTGGGTACGGAGTGGAATCAGCAACGGATGAAGGACTTGAGTTCCAATACCCAGGCGCTGACCGGGGCGAACACCGGCGGCGCTATTGATGGTGTGAGTGCCACCGACCGTAGCCCGTATTCAAAAGCAGAAATTTTCTCGCTATTTGCCGAAAACAACATGGAGCTGACTGACAGCACCATCGTAACGCCGGGGCTGCGTTTCGATCATCACAGTATTGTCGGCAATAACTGGAGCCCGGCGCTGAACATATCGCAAGGTTTAGGCGATGACTTCACGCTGAAAATGGGCATTGCCCGCGCCTATAAAGCGCCGAGCCTGTACCAGACTAACCCGAACTACATTCTCTACAGTAAAGGTCAGGGCTGCTATGCCAGCGCGGGCGGCTGCTATCTGCAAGGTAACGATGACCTGAAAGCAGAAACCAGCATCAACAAAGAGATTGGTCTGGAGTTCAAACGCGACGGCTGGCTGGCGGGCGTCACCTGGTTCCGTAACGATTATCGCAATAAGATTGAAGCGGGCTATGTGGCTGTAGGGCAAAACGCAGTCGGCACCGATCTCTATCAGTGGGATAACGTGCCGAAAGCAGTGGTTGAAGGTCTGGAAGGATCGTTAAACGTACCAGTTAGCGAAACGGTGATGTGGACCAATAACATCACTTATATGCTGAAGAGTGAAAACAAAACCACGGGCGACCGTTTGTCGATCATCCCGGAGTACACGTTGAACTCAACGCTGAGCTGGCAGGCGCGGGAAGATTTGTCGATGCAAACGACCTTCACCTGGTACGGTAAGCAGCAGCCGAAAAAATACAACTACAAAGGTCAGCCAGCGGTTGGCCCGGAAACCAAAGAAATCAGTCCTTACAGCATTGTGGGTCTGAGCGCGACCTGGGATGTGACGAAGAATGTCAGTCTGACCGGCGGCGTGGACAACCTGTTCGACAAACGTTTGTGGCGTGCGGGTAATGCCCAGACCACGGGCGATCTGGCAGGGGCCAACTATATCGCGGGTGCCGGGGCGTATACCTATAACGAGCCGGGACGTACGTGGTACATGAGCGTAAACACTCACTTCTGATGCTAACGTCAGATTGTTGACAAAGTGCGCGTCGTTCATGCCGGATGCGGCGTGAACGCCTTATCCGGCCTACAAAAATCTTGCCAATTCAATATATTGCAGGACCATGTAGGCCTGATAAGCGTAGCGCATCAGGCAGTTTAGCGTTTGTCATCAGTCTCTAATATGGTCGACATGAAAACTACGCATACCTCCCTCCCCTTTGCCGGACATACGCTGCATTTTGTTGAGTTCGATCCGGCGAATTTTTGTGAGCAGGATTTACTCTGGCTGCCGCATTACGCGCAACTGCAACACGCTGGACGGAAGCGCAAAGCCGAACATTTAGCCGGGCGGATCGCTGCAATTTATGCGCTGCGGGAATATGGCTATAAATGTGTGCCCGCAATCGGCGAGCTACGCCAACCGGTGTGGCCTGCGGAGGTATACGGCAGTATTAGCCACTGCGGGGCTACGGCATTGGCCGTGGTTTCCCGTCAACCGATTGGCGTTGATATCGAAGAAATTTTTTCTGCGCAAACAGCGACCGAATTGACAGACAACATTATTACACCAGCAGAACACGAGCGACTCGCAGACTGCGGTTTAGCCTTTTCTCTGGCGCTGACACTGGCATTTTCCGCCAAAGAGAGCGCATTTAAGGCAAGTGAGATCCAAACTGATGCAGGTTTTCTGGACTATCAGATAATTAGCTGGAATAAACAGCAGGTCATCATTCATCGTGAGAATGAGATGTTTGCTGTGCACTGGCAGATAAAAGAAAAAATAGTCATAACTCTGTGCCAACACGATTAATTGACAACATCTGGTACGATTCGCCCGCAGCCATCACTGACCGCGGGCGAAAGTGTAAAGCAGGTGCCTTACCACTCTGACCTGACAACCGGATATGCGGGGATTGCTCCCCGCACAACGGCTACTTCTTCGGTTCGTAAGCGAGAACAGCCTTAAACTCAATATTACGTTCCTTTACGGTGAACTCACACAGCGAATCCCCGACCAGAAGCGTAAATCCCAGCACCGTTAAACACAGCACTATGACTGCCGCAAGGGCATATTTCGTCAGCATGTTTATATTGCCTCCATGCGAAGAAGGGACTACCATCCAAATTGTTCAGGTTTGGGTAGGTAGCCCCAGGGTTGATAGAAATATCGTCCTGGGGCTTCATCTTTCCAGACCTCAGAGTAAACCTGAAACCGGAAAGCTTCAGGCACCCGCAGTTATCTTACCCTTGCTTAGCAAAATAGCTGTTTATTTATACAGTAAGTCCTGTTTCGGACTTCTCACTCCCCATTTGATCAACTGAAGCTGAACCCGTTTTTTTCTGCATGCCTCAATCGTCAAAATTCTTCGCCACCAGTCAGCACTGCCATAACTTGTCACATTGCAAAAGTAGCCAAATTGCTTCTGTCATAATCAGTTCACCATCACCAAAAAAAAGAAACATTCCAGAACTTCCGCATCTCGCCCAGCCGCTCCCACTTCTATACTGAATAGAAAACGCCAACATAAGAGAAACCTATGCCATTACCCGATTTTCATGTTTCTGAACCTTTTACACTCGGTATTGAACTGGAAATGCAGGTGGTTAATCCGCCGGGCTATTACTTAAGCCAGGACTCTTCAATACTGATTGACGCGGTTAAAAATAAGATCACGGCCGGAGAGGTAAAGCACGATATCACCGAAAGTATGCTGGAGCTGGCGACGGATGTTTGCCGTGATATCAACCAGGCTGCCGGGCAATTTTCAGCGATGCAGAAAGTCGTATTGCAGGCAGCCGCAGACCATCATCTGGAAATTTGCGGCGGTGGCACACACCCGTTTCAGAAATGGCAGCGACAGGAGGTATGCGATAACGAGCGCTATCAACGAACGCTGGAAAACTTTGGTTATCTCATTCAACAGGCGACCGTTTTTGGTCAGCATGTTCATGTTGGCTGCGCCAGTGGCGATGACGCCATTTATTTGCTGCACGGCCTGTCACGGTTTGTGCCGCACTTCATCGCCCTTTCCGCCGCGTCGCCATATATGCAAGGAACGGATACGCGTTTTGCCTCCTCACGACCGAATATTTTTTCCGCCTTTCCTGATAATGGCCCGATGCCGTGGGTCAGTAACTGGCAACAATTTGAAGCCCTGTTTCGCTGTCTGAGTTACACCACGATGATCGACAGCATTAAAGATCTGCACTGGGATATTCGCCCCAGTCCTCATTTTGGCACGGTGGAGGTTCGGGTGATGGATACCCCGTTAACCCTTAGCCACGCGGTAAATATGGCGGGATTAATTCAGGCTACCGCCCACTGGTTACTGACAGAACGCCCGTTCAAACATCAGGAGAAAGATTACCTGCTGTATAAATTCAACCGTTTCCAGGCCTGTCGCTATGGGCTGGAAGGCGTCATTACCGGTCCGCACACTGGCGATCGTCGACCGCTAACGGAAGACACCTTGCGATTGCTGGAAAAAATCGCCCCTTCCGCACATAAAATTGGTGCATCGAGCGCGATTGAGGCCCTGCATCGCCAGGTCGTCAGCGGTCTGAATGAAGCGCAGCTGATGCGCGATTTCGTCGCCGATGGTGGCTCGCTGATTGGGCTGGAGAAAAAGCATTGTGAGATCTGGGCCGGTGACTAAGTAGGGAATTGCCTTACAGAAGAATATCCCTGACAATGGTGTTTTAACTTACATTTAACAATGTTATGAAACACCCTTTAGAAACCTTGACTACCGCAGCAGGCATTTTGCTGATGGCTTTCCTCTCTTGCCTGCTGCTGCCCGCCCCCGCACTGGGGCTGACGCTGGCACAAAAACTGGTGACCATGTTCCATCTGATGGATCTTAGCCAGCTTTACACTTTATTGTTTTGTCTGTGGTTTTTAGTGCTGGGCGCTATTGAGTATTTTGTTCTGCGCTTTATCTGGCGACGCTGGTTCTCGCTGGCGGATTAAACGTCGATTATCGCCGTACTTCGCGGCATACTTTGCTTATTCTCCTTCGCCTAAAGGAACGTTTATGGATAAGCAATCACTGCACGAAACGGCGAAACGCCTGGCCCTTGAGTTACCCTTTGTCGAGCTTTGCTGGCCTTTTGGCCCGGAGTTCGATGTTTTTAAAATTGGCGGCAAAATTTTTATGCTGTCGTCGGAGCTGCGCGGCGTCCCCTTTATCAATCTGAAGTCCGAACCACAAAAATCCCTGTTAAATCAGCAGATATACCCGAGCATTAAGCCAGGGTATCACATGAATAAAAAGCACTGGATTTCGGTGTATCCCGGCGAGGAAATCTCCGAAGCGTTACTTCGCGCTCTGATCAACGATTCGTGGAATCTGGTGGTTGATGGTCTGGCTAAACGCGATCAAAAAAGAGTGCGTCCAGGCTAAAGCGGAAATCTATAGCGCATTTTTCTCGCTTACCATTTCTCGTTGAACCTTGTAATCTGCTGGCACGCAAAATTACTTTCACATGGAGTCTTTATGGATATCATTTCTGTCGCCTTAAAGCGTCATTCCACTAAGGCATTTGATGCCAGTAAAAAACTTACCCCGGAACAGGCCGAGCAGATCAAAACTCTCCTGCAATACAGCCCATCCAGCACCAACTCCCAGCCGTGGCATTTTATTGTTGCCAGCACGGAAGAAGGTAAAGCGCGTGTTGCCAAATCCGCTGCCGGTAATTATGTGTTCAACGAACGTAAAATACTTGATGCCTCGCACGTCGTGGTGTTCTGTGCAAAAACCGCGATGGACGATGCCTGGCTGAAGCTGGTTGTTGACCAGGAAGATGCTGATAGCCGCTTTGCCACGCCGGAAGCGAAAGCCGCGAACGATAAAGGTCGCAAGTTCTTCGCTGATATGCACCGTAAAGATCTGCATGATGATGCAGAGTGGATGGCAAAACAGGTTTATCTCAACGTCGGTAACTTCCTGCTCGGCGTGGCGGCTCTGGGTCTGGACGCAGTACCCATCGAAGGTTTTGACGCCGCCATCCTCGATGCAGAATTTGGTCTGAAAGAGAAAGGCTACACCAGTCTGGTGGTTGTTCCGGTAGGTCATCACAGCGTTGAAGATTTTAACGCTACGCTGCCGAAATCTCGTCTGCCGCAAAACATCACCTTAACCGAAGTGTAATTCTCTCTTGCCGGGCATCTGCCCGGCTATTTCCCCTCAGATTCTCCTGATTTGCATAACCCTGTTTCAGCCGTCATCATAGGCTGCTGTTGTATAAAGGAGACGTTATGCAGGATTTAATATCCCAGGTTGGGGATTTAGCGGGTATTGAGATCGATCACACCACCTCGATGGTGATGATTTTCGGTATTATTTTTCTGACCGCCGTCGTGGTGCATATTATTTTGCATTGGGTGGTACTGCGGACCTTCGAAAAACGTGCCATCGCCAGTTCACGGCTTTGGTTGCAAATCATTACCCAGAATAAACTCTTCCACCGTTTAGCTTTTACCCTGCAGGGGATTATCGTCAATATTCAGGCGGTATTCTGGCTGCAAAAAGGCACCGAAGCGGCAGATATTCTGACTACCTGCGCGCAGTTGTGGATCATGATGTATGCGCTGCTTTCAGTCTTCTCGTTGCTGGATGTTATTTTGAATCTGGCGCAGAAATTCCCGGCGGCATCTCAGTTACCGCTGAAAGGGATATTTCAGGGGATTAAACTGATCGGCGCAATCCTGGTCGGCATTTTGATGATCTCGCTGCTGATTGGTCAGTCGCCAGCGATTCTGATCAGCGGTCTTGGTGCAATGGCTGCCGTGCTGATGTTGGTATTTAAAGATCCGATTCTTGGTCTGGTGGCAGGTATTCAGCTTTCCGCGAACGATATGCTGAAACTGGGCGACTGGCTGGAGATGCCGAAATACGGCGCGGATGGCGCGGTGATCGATATTGGGTTAACCACCGTCAAAGTGCGTAACTGGGACAATACCATTACCACTATTCCCACCTGGTCTCTGGTTTCTGACTCCTTTAAAAACTGGAGCGGGATGTCAGCATCTGGCGGGCGACGTATTAAGCGCAGTATCAGTATTGATGTCACCAGTATTCGTTTTCTTGATGAAGACGAAATGCAACGTCTGAATAAAGCGCACTTGTTAAAACCTTATTTAACCAGCCGCCATCAGGAAATTAATGAGTGGAATCGCCAGCAAGGTTCTACGGAGTCGATATTAAACCTGCGCCGAATGACCAATATTGGAACCTTTCGTGCCTATCTGAACGAATATCTGCGTAACCATCCGCGGATTCGTAAAGATATGACCTTAATGGTACGCCAACTGGCTCCAGGTGATAACGGTTTACCGCTCGAGATCTACGCGTTTACCAACACCGTGGTGTGGCTGGAATATGAAAGCATTCAGGCTGATATATTCGATCACATATTTGCGATTGTCGAAGAGTTTGGTCTGCGACTTCATCAGTCGCCAGCCGGCAATGATATTCGCTCTCTGGCGGGTGCATTTAAGCAGTAATTAAAAAAACCGCTCTCATCGAATGGATGAGAGCGGACATCGTTTTGTCGGATGTAGCGTGAATGCCTTATTTCCGACGCAGCGTTTTAAATGCCACAAACAGGAATACAATCCACACCGGCAGCAGGATCGCTGACAAGCGCATATCATCCATCGTGCACATCAGCAGCAAAATCATGCCGAGGAAGGCAATGCAAAGATAGTTGCCGAACGGATAAAGCAGCGCCTTAAACTGTGTTTCACGTCCCTGACGTCGCATCGCCGCGCGAAAACGCAGATGCGCCAGGCAGATCATAATCCAGTTCAACAGCAGCGTTGCTACCACCAGCGCCATCAGCAGACCAAACGCTTTTTGCGGCAGCAGATAGTTGATTAACACCACCAGCGAAGTGATCGCTCCGGAAAGCATCAGCGAGTTAATCGGCACGCCGCGATGGCTGACGCGAGTCAAAAACTTCGGCGCATTACCCTGCACAGAAAGGCCAAACAGCATGCGGCTGTTAGAGTAAACCCCGCTGTTATACACTGACAGCGATGCTACCAGAATGACGAAGTTCAGCGCAGAAGCTACCTCGTTGCTGTCGAGATTATGGAAAATCATCACAAACGGGCTACTGTTGGATTTCACTTCCACCCACGGATAGAGCGCCAGTAAAACCACCAGTGAACCGATGTAAAACAGCAGGATGCGATACACCACCTGATTTACCGCTTTTGGAATGCTTTTTTCCGGATCGCGCGCTTCAGCGGCAGTAATCCCAATCAGCTCCAGACCGCCGAAGGAGAACATAATTACCGCCAGCGACAAAATCAGCCCATTCCAGCCGGTGGCGAAGAAACCACCGTAGCGCCAGAGGTTGTCGATACTGGCTTTCTCGCCGCCGTGACCAGAAAACAGCAGCCACAGGCCAAAGCCGATCATACCGATGATTGCCAGCACTTTAATCAACGCAAACCAGAACTCGGTTTCGCCATATAAGCGCACGTTCACCAGGTTAACGGCGTTGATGATAATAAAGAAGGCGGCAGCCCAAATCCACGTTGGAACATCCGGGAACCAGTACTGCATATAGATGCCCGCAGCGGTCAGCTCTGCCATTCCCACCAGCACGAACATTACCCAGTAGTTCCAGCCAGAGAGGAAGCCCGCAAACGGTCCCCAGTATTTATAGGCAAAGTGGGCAAATGAACCGGATACCGGCTCTTCGACCACCATCTCGCCGAGCTGGCGCATAATCAGGAAAGCGATGATCCCGGCGACGCCGTAGCCCAGCAATACAGCCGGACCCGCCATCTGAATCGCCGGGCCAATGCCAAGAAACAGACCAGTACCAATTGCGCCACCCAGCGCAATCAGTTGAATATGACGGTTATGTAATCCGCGATGAAGCGTCGGCTCTTGATTCGACGCAGTATCTTCCGATACGGTTGACGCGTTTTTCACGCCTTTCCCCTGTGTGTCTTTTTTGTTGAGGGGCACCTTTTAACATTTAGTGCCCATCGTCGCAAGACACAATCCACACGGTTAAACGGGGTATCCTGCTTTTATTTCCGTACCCGATGTCGGTGCAGCCACATCAGCTTATACGCCGCCGGGATAATAAACAGCGACAGCAAAGGCGCGGTGATCATGCCGCCAATCATCGGTGCGGCAATCCGGCTCATCACCTCTGAACCAGCCCCCGTTCCCCACAGAATCGGCAGCAGACCGGCGATAATCACCGCCACCGTCATCGCTTTCGGGCGCACGCGCAGTACCGCGCCGTGATACAACGCCTCATCCAGCTTCTGCTCACTGAATGTTTGCGGATTATTCAACGACGGCTCGGCCTCTATGGCGTGACGTAAATACATCAGCATCACCACGCCAAATTCGGCGGCGCCCCCGGCAAGGGCAATAAAACCGGTGCCCGTTGCCACAGAAAGATGAAAGCCCATCCACCACAGCAACCAGATGCCGCCCACCAGCGCAAACGGTACGCTGCTGATAATCAGCAACGCTTCGCCCACCCGACGGAATGCCAGATACAACAGCACGAAGATGATCATCAGTGTCATCGGCACCATGAGTTTCAGCTTATGGTTGGCGCGCTCCAGTAGCTCGAACTGCCCGGAGAATGCCACGCTGGTGCCCGGTTTTAACTGCACTTTTTCAACTATCGCTTTTTGCAAATCGTGAACCACCGACACCATGTCACGATCGCGGGCATCGATATAAATCCAGCTCGTCGGGCGCGCATTCTCGGTTTTCAGCATCGACGGTCCGGTTGAGACTTTAACGTCGGCCACGTCTGCCAGGGTGATTTGCTGCTTCATCGGCGTCAGGATCGGTAGCTGGCGCAGTGCCTGCGGGCTATCGCGCCAGCTTTGCGGATAACGCAGATTAATGGGATAACGGGCAATCCCTTCCACCGTTTCGCCAACCATCGCCCCGCCCACCGCAGAAGTCACAAACAACTGCACATCCGCCACCGTCATACCGTAACGCGCGGCTTTTTCACGGTTAATCTCAACGTTGATATAGCGCCCACCTTCCAGACGCTCGGCAAGCGCAGAAGCCACGCCTGGCACCGTTCGCGCTACTTCTTCAATTTGCTCAGCCATCGCGTCGATATCCGCCAGCACAGTGCCGGAAACTTTAATGCCGATGGGGCTTTTAATGCCGGTTGAGAGCATATCGATACGGTTACGAATTGGCGGCACCCACAGATTCGCCAGCCCCGGCAGCCGCACGGTGTTATCCAGTTCCTCAATGATTTTGTCCATCGTCATGCCAGGCCGCCACTGATCCTGCGGCTTAAGCTGGATGGTCGTTTCAACCATCTCGAGCGGAGCAGAATCGGTGGCGGTTTCCGCTTTCCCGGTTTTGCCAAATACCCGCGCCACTTCAGGTACGCTCATAATTAGCTTGTCGGTTTTTTGCAGCATACTCGCCGCCTCTGCTGCGGAAATCCCCGGCAGCGTCGATGGCATATACAACAAGTCGCCTTCATTGATCTGCGGTAAAAATTCCCCGCCAACTTTATTGAGCGGCCAGAGAACCGTCAGCACCGAAAGCGCTGCCACCAACAGCGTGGTTTTCGGCCAGTGCAGTACTTTCAGCAATAGAGGATGATAAACACGAATCAAAAAGCGATTGAGCGGGTTACTGCTTTCCGGCGGAATTTTGCCACGGATCCAGTAACCCATCAGGATCGGGATCACTACGATCGCCAGCAGCGCCGCACCCGCCATCGCATACGTTTTGGTGAACGCCAGCGGGCCAAACAGACGCCCTTCTTGCCCTTCCAGGGTGAAGATTGGGATAAACGACAGCGTGATAATCAGCAGACTGATAAACAGCGCCGGCCCCACTTCAACAGATGCATCGGTAATCACCTGCCAGCGCGTTTTATTATCCAGCGTGGCGTCAGGATGCTGGTGCTGCCACTCTTCCAGCCGTTTATGCGCATTCTCGATCATGACGATAGCAGCATCGACCATCGCCCCGACGGCAATCGCAATGCCACCCAACGACATAATATTGGCATTCAGTCCCTGGAAGTGCATGACAATAAAAGCAATACACAACCCCAGCGGCAACGAAATAATCGCCACCAGCGCCGAGCGCACATGCCAGAGAAACAGCGCACAGACTACCGCCACCACAATAAACTCTTCCAGCAACTTGCCGCTGAGGTTGTCGATGGCGCGGTCAATGAGCTGGCTGCGATCGTATGTTGTAACTATCTCCACGCCTTCCGGCAGACTACTTTTCAGCGTTTCCAGTTTGTCCTTCACGGCGGCGATCACTTCTCGGGCGTTTTTGCCGGAGCGCAGGATCACCACCCCGCCCGCCACTTCGCCTTCGCCGTTCAGTTCGGCAATGCCCCGGCGCATCTCCGGGCCAACCTGGACCTTCGCAACATCGCGCAGATAAACGGGCACGCCATTTTCACTGGCTTTTAAAACGATGTGATTAAAGTCGTCGAGCGTTTGCAGATAGCCGCTGGCGCGCACCATATATTCCGCTTCCGCCAGTTCGATCGACGAACCGCCCGCTTCCTGGTTTGAAGCATCCAGCGCGCTTTTTACTTCGGCGAGACTGATGCCATACTGCGCCAGGCGCTGGGGATCGATAACCACCTGATACTCTTTCACCACACCGCCCACCGACGCCACTTCCGCAACGTCAGGGATGGTTTTCAGCTCATATTTGAGAAACCAGTCCTGTAATGAGCGTAAATCGGCCAGATCGTGCTTACCGCTGCGATCCACCAGTGCATATTCATAGATCCAGCCAACACCCGTGGCATCTGGCCCCAGCTCGGCGCTGACTCCCGCAGGCAGCTTACCCTGTACCTGGTTGAGGTACTCCAGCACCCGCGAACGCGCCCAGTACGGATCGGTACCATCTTCGAAAATGACATACACATAAGAGTCGCCAAACTGCGAGAAACCACGCACAGTCTTCGCGCCAGGCACCGACAACATGGTGGTGGTTAGCGGATAAGTCACCTGATTTTCAACGATTTGCGGTGCCTGCCCGGGATAGCTGGTTTTAATAATCACCTGCACATCGGAGAGATCCGGCAGCGCATCCACTGGCGTATTAATGATGGTCCAGGTGCCCCAGATGCTAAGAAACAACGCGCCCATCAGCACCAAAAAACGGTTCGCCACCGAGCGACGAATAATCCATTCAATCATTGGTTATTCCCTCAATGCGCATGGGTAGCACTTTCAGAGCGCATCCGCTCCAGTGCGCCAGAAATATTGGCTTCGGAATCAATCAGGAAAAGGCCGCTGGAAACCACCTTTTCACCTTCCGCCAGACCAGAGCGTAATGCGGTGACACCTTGCGATGCCTGGAAAACGGCAACGCGTTTCGGTACAAAGCGCCCGTCGGCATCAATGGTAATCACCCGCTGTTCGCTACCGGTATCAATCAGCCCTTGTGACGGAATGAGCAGCATCGGTTCGCTGGCGGTATTGAGTTGCAACCAGGCGTTCATGCCCGGTTTTAGCGCCTCGTCGGCGTTGTCGACTTCCAGACGCAGCTGCAGCGTGCGGGTCGCGGCATCCACGCCGGGTAGCAGCGTCCATTTGCGGATGGTGAGTGTTTTATCCGGTCGTGCCGGAACGGTGAGCGTAAACTGCGAGGCATCTTTCACCAGCCAGGCGATAGACTCCGGGATCGCAGCAGTGACCCACACCGGGTCCATACCCTGAATTTTCGCTACCACGTTATCTTTGGCGATATTCATTCCCGCGCGCAGATCAAACGCGGTGATCACGCCATCAATGGGCGCTTTGAGCGTAAAGCGAGTCTGGATTTTTTGCGTGGCGATCAGGCGGCGAATATCCGCCTCCGGCATTCCCGCCAGTCGCAGCCGCTCAAGAATGCCTTCAGTCTGGGTCGCCGTACCGCCGGTTTCGCGCAGCAGTAAATACTCACTCTGCGCTTCCACCCAGTCAGGAATGGTCAGGTCGAGAAGCGGTGTGCCCTTTTGTACTTTATCGCCCACGGTAAGCGGATACACCTTGTCGATAAACCCGGCAGCGCGAGCCTGCACAATGGCATACTGATACTCGTTGTAACTGACATTCGCCGGGAAACTCTGGGCAAAAGTCAGCGGTCCGCGCGTGACGGTAGCCGTTTTCACCCCCAGATTCTGCGTCTGAGTCGGGTCAATGCGCACACCAGACGCAGAACTCTCTTCATCGGCATATTTCGGCACCAGATCCATATCCATAAACGGCGATTTACCTGGTTTATCGAACCGCGTATTGGGGTACATCGGGTCGTACCAGAATAAGATTTTACGTTCTGCGGGTAATGCTGCCAACTTACTGATTTAGTGTATGATGGTGATTTTAAGGTGCTTGCGTGGCTTCCATTTCCATCAGATGTCCTTCCTGCTCCGCTACTGAAGGCGTGGTGCGTAACGGCAAAAGCACTGCCGGACATCAGCGCTATCTCTGCTCTCATTGCCGTAAAACATGGCAACTACAGTTCACTTACACCGCCTCTCAGCCCGGTACGCACCAGAAAATCATTGATATGGCCATGAATGGCGTCGGATGTCGCGCCAGTGCACGCATTATGGGCGTTGGCCTCAACACGGTTTTACGTCACTTAAAAAA
>NZ_MECT01000109.1:0-6737 GCF_001722145.1 Shigella sp. FC1544 | reverse complement strand
TTGAGAAGCGGTGTAAGTGAACTGCAGTTGCCATGTTTTACGGCAGTGAGAGCAGAGATAGCGCTGATGTCCGGCAGTGCTTTTGCCGTTACGCACCACCCCGTCAGTAGCTGAACAGGAGGGACAGCTGATAGAAACAGAAGCCACTGGAGCACCTCAAAAACACCATCATACACTAAATCAGTAAGTTGGCAGCATCACCGGCGTGGACTATCCAAAACCGTATCGCGGTAAGCATAAAATTCTGGTGATCGCCGCGGACGAACGTTATTTGCCAACCGATAACGGAAAACTGTTCTCGACCGGTAACCATCCGATTGAAACGTTGCTGCCGTTGTATCATCTCCATGCTGCAGGTTTCGAATTCGAAGTGGCGACCATTTCCGGTCTGATGACCAAGTTTGAATACTGGGCTATGCCGCACAAAGATGAAAAAGTAATGCCATTCTTTGAGCAGCATAAATCGTTGTTCCGCAATCCGAAGAAACTCGCGGATGTTGTCGCCAGCCTCAACGCTGATAGCGAATATGCAGCAATCTTTGTTCCTGGTGGTCATGGCGCACTTATTGGTTTACCTGAAAGCCAGGACGTAGCTGCCGCTTTACAGTGGGCAATCAAAAATGACCGTTTTGTTATCTCCCTTTGCCACGGCCCGGCGGCTTTTCTGGCGCTTCGCCACGGCGATAACCCAGTGAATGGTTATTCCATTTGCGCATTCCCAGACGCCGCAGACAAACAAACGCCAGATATTGGCTATATGCCAGGTCATCTCACCTGGTACTTCGGCGAAGAGCTGAAGAAAATGGGCATGAACATCATTAATGACGACATCACCGGGCGAGTACATAAGGACCGTAAACTTCTCACCGGCGACAGTCCTTTCGCAGCGAATGCGTTGGGTAAACTGGCGGCGCAGGAAATGCTGGCAGCTTACGCGGGTTAATCCCTGTTACGTTTGAATGTAAGCGCATAATTAATCGCAGCCGCGTTAGTACTCACGACGTGGCTGCGTTTTTTCACGGTTAATTTATGGCGTACTGAAGCCCTATGTTAATTTCTTTGCGGTAACGTAATTCGGAACACATTATGCTTATTGATATAGTGATATGAAGCACTTCCCCCATGCAATTCGGCAATCGCTTTGACTAAAGAAAGACCAAGTCCCTGACCTACGGAATGACGCGAATTATCTCCCCGCCAAAATCTACGGAAGAGTTTTTCAGGCTCATGTATTTTCGTTCCAGGACTGGCGATATCAATATTAAGATAGCCGTTGGTATCAAGAAAACTGGTTATATGAATACGCGATTTTTCTGGTGAATATCTAATGGCATTAACAATAAGATTCGATAACATTCGTTGCAGTAAAATTTTATCCGCAAAGATTTGCTGATTGCACTCGACCTTAAAGCAAATCTCTTTCTCGTCTGAAAGATATTCAAGATAATCCAACAAATTTTCGACTTCCTTATTGAGAGAAAGCGAGTCCAGTTTCACCAAAACATTGTTTTTATCTGCCCGGGCAAGAAACAGTATGTTCTCTGTTAACCGCGAAATATTTTCCAACTCTTCAATGTTACCGGCAATTGTTTTTTGATATTCAGCGATACTTCTGGTTTGACTGAGCGTAACCTGATTCTGACCCAGTAATGCATTAATGGGCGTTCTAAGTTCATGAGCGAGATCATCAGCAAATTGACTTAGGCGTTCAAAATCTGTGACTAAGGCTTGATGCATTTTATTCAACGCCTGCCCAAGAGGTTTTAGTTCTCTCGGTAATGCGCTAACCTCAACAGGCTCTCGGCTATCGTTATAATTCAGCGCTTCCGTTACACCACTCAACTTTTTGATCTCTCGTAATCCCGTTCTGATTAACAGCGGACTTAATACTGAGCAAAGTACAATGGCGACAATGCAAATTATAATGCTATTAATTTTATACTGTTCAAGCATGTTATGTCTAGCTGAAGCCAATTTAGCCACAGTAACCGTTAATGATGGCGAAACTTCATCAATATTAATTCGTAAAGCATCAATCTCAGTATCATTAATAATGCTTCTGTAAATGCCAGCTGCGCTGATTGTCTCACTAGCAGGTATGTTATTTAACATGTCATCACTGACATTTGTCCGGTTAACAATTTTATTGATGCCATCACCATGAATGATCAAGATATCCTGACTAACATCCATCATCCGGTTAAAGTATACAGGTAACGTATCTGGATTTACCCCATCAATTAACAACTGCTTGATCTGTGCTGTCCGGTTAATGAGTGTTGTATCATCGCGCCATTTCAACTCACTTGCCAGGCCATTATAGAGAGTCCAGACAATTCCAGCGCCAGCAACAGACAGCAGCAATATAAAAAGCAAGGTTAAACGGACGGTTATAGACAATCTTTTCATTATTTTTTTACCGCTACGAATGAATAGCCCATCCCCCGGATTGTGGCGATTAGCTTTTCAGGAAAAGGATCATCAACTTTTGCGCGGAGCCTGCGAATGGCGACATCCACCGTATTGGTATCACTATCAAAGTTGATTCCCCAAATTTCACTCGCAATAACCGTTCTGGGTATAATTTCGCCAGCTCTGGAGGCCAGTAGCCAAAGTAACTGAAACTCCTTGCGCGTCAGTGTAATACTGATATTGTCCCTGCTCACACTTTGACTTACAGAGTCCATTCTTAAGCCACTGATTTCTAATGTTGAATTCAAAGCGTGATGTTGCCTTAATTGTGCCCGAACCCTTGCCAGCAACTCAGAAAATGAAAAAGGTTTTACCAGATAATCATTTGCTCCACTGTCCAGCCCTCTGACTCTGTCATCGACAGAATCCCTTGCAGTAAGGCAAATAACAGGGGTTTGCTTTGCTGTTCTTAACGTTTGTAAGATCTGCCAGCCATCCATACCCGGAAGCATAATATCCAGAATTATCAATGCATAATCATCCTTCAGCGCAAGATAAAGCCCATCTCTGCCATCAGAAACGGCATCAATGACATAACCCGCTTCGGAAAGCCCCTGCGTTACCCACTCCTGGGTCCTTTGATTATCTTCAATAAGTAAAATCTTCATGAAAATAATATGCCATAAATCATATGTTATAGAAACAGCCTGGTTCATTACAAAATTGTAATGCTGCTGTAAGGTTACCCTGGCCGCTTTTTCGCTATCCTCAAAACTCATTCACATGACAAGGATATAAACATGTTAAAGCGTTATTTAGTACTCTCGGTAGCAACGGCAGCATTTTCATTACCTTCTTTGGTTTATGCCGCACAACAAAACATTCTTAGCGTGCACATTTTGAACCAGCAAACCGGAAAACCCGCTGCTGACGTGACAGTCACTCTTGAAAAGAAGGCGGATAACGGCTGGTTACAACTTAATACCGCCAAAACAGATAAGGATGGACGAATTAAGGCACTGTGGCCCGAGCAAACTGCAACTACGGGCGATTACCGTGTCGTATTTAAAACCGGGGACTATTTCAAGAAACAAAATCTTGAAAGTTTCTTCCCTGAGATCCCCGTTGAATTTCATATTAATAAAGTGAACGAGCATTATCATGTGCCTTTATTACTTAGCCAATATGGGTATTCAACCTATCGTGGCAGTTAATGCATAAATATGTAAAAGCAGATCTCTGCTACTGTTAGGGAGGACACTCCCTGACAGATTAACAGTAAACGGCTCTTGCTGGCTAACGACAAAAAAGTGTGATGGCTCATGAAAAAGAATCAATTTTTAAAAGAATCAGATGTTACGGCCGAGTCGGTATTCTTTATGAAGCGTCGGCAGGTGTTAAAAGCACTGGGCATCAGTGCAGCTGCACTTTCTTTGCCTCACGCTGCGCATGCCGATCTGCTTAGCTGGTTTAAAGGGAACGATCGCCCGCCCGCCCCCGCCGGAAAACCGCTGGAGTTCAGCAAGCCTGCCGCCTGGCAAAATAACCTGCCACTGACGCCAGTAGATAAAGTCTCCGGTTATAACAACTTCTATGAATTCGGGCTGGATAAAGCCGATCCCGCCGCTAATGCTGGTAGCCTGAAAACCGATCCATGGACACTGAAAATCAGCGGCGAAGTGGCAAAACCATTGACCCTCGATCACGATGATTTAACCCGTCGCTTCCCGCTGGAAGAGCGTATTTATCGTATGCGCTGCGTGGAGGCATGGTCGATGGTGGTGCCGTGGATTGGTTTTCCGCTGCACAAATTGCTGGCGCTTGCCGAACCCACCAGCAATGCGAAGTATGTCGCTTTCGAAACAATTTATGCACCGGAACAAATGCCAGGCCAGCAGGACCGCTTTATCGGCGGCGGGATGAAATATCCTTATGTCGAAGGATTGCGTCTCGACGAAGCAATGCATCCGCTCACACTGATGACCGTGGGTGTTTATGGCAAGGCGTTACCGCCACAAAATGGCGCGCCGGTACGACTGATTGTGCCGTGGAAATATGGCTTTAAAGGGATTAAATCGATAGTCAGTATTAAGCTGACCCGCGAGCGTCCGCCAACCACCTGGAATCTGGCAGCGCCTGACGAATACGGTTTTTACGCCAACGTTAATCCGCATGTTGATCACCCGCGCTGGTCACAGGCTACCGAACGATTTATTGGTTCAGGCGGCATCCTCGATGTTCAGCGCCAGCCAACGCTACTGTTTAATGGTTACGCCGACCAGGTGGCATCGCTGTATCGTGGCCTGGATTTGCGGGAGAATTTCTGAATGCGTCTGACAGCAAAACAGGTGACATGGCTGAAAGTTAGCCTGCATCTTGCCGGATTGTTGCCGTTTCTCTGGCTGGTCTGGGCGCTCAATCACGGTGGACTGGGTGCCGATCCGGTGAAAGATATTCAGCATTTTACCGGTCGCACTGCACTGAAATTTTTGCTGGCGACCTTGTTAATCACACCTCTGGCACGCTACGCAAAACAGCCGTTATTGATACGCACTCGCCGCCTGTTAGGCTTATGGTGCTTTGCCTGGGCGACACTGCATTTAACCAGTTACGCATTGCTGGAGCTGGGCGTGAATAATCTGGCGTTATTAGGCAAGGAGTTAATTACCCGGCCTTATTTAACGTTAGGAATTATCAGCTGGGTTATTTTGCTTGCTTTAGCGTTTACTTCAACCCAGGCGATGCAGCGAAAACTCGGCAAGCACTGGCAACAGTTGCATAATTTCGTCTATCTTGTCGCGATCCTGGCCCCAATACATTATCTGTGGTCAGTGAAGATTATTTCACCGCAGCCGCTCATCTACGCTGGGCTGGCTGTACTGCTTTTAGCCTTACGGTATAAGAAGTTGCGTTCCCTTTTTAACCGGTTACGCAAGCAGGTTCACAACAAATTATCTGTATAACTTCATATTGCCGACAAAGTACGCGTTATCCCTGCCGGATGCGGCGCGAGCGCCCTATCCGGCCTACGCAGATCACATCAGATTATGTTTCGTTTGTCATCAACCTCAAATTATCAATATAATTCATTTTATTTCAATAAGATAGATAAGTACACCTGAGAAAACTATGCTCTCATCTCCTAAGAGTTGTTGCATTTTGCCATATGTTACAATATAACATTACACATCATATACAATGACTCTGGAGGAAACTGTTTTGGCGATTCGTCTTCACAAACTGGCTGTTGCGTTAGGTGTCTTTATTGTTAGCGCTCCTGCCTTTTCGCATGGTCATCACTCACACGGCAAACCCTTAACAGAGGTCGAACAAAAAGCTGCTAATGGTGTTTTTGATGATGCCAATGTACAAAACCGAACGCTCAGTGACTGGGATGGAGTCTGGCAATCCGTTTATCCTTTACTGCAAAGTGGCAAACTTGACCCCGTCTTTCAGAAGAAAGCGGATGCAGATAAAACTAAAACATTTGCTGAAATTAAAGATTATTATCACAAAGGTTATGCAACAGATATCGAGATGATTGGCATTGAGGACGGCATTGTTGAATTCCATAGAAATAATGAAACAACATCCTGTAAATATGATTACGATGGATACAAAATACTCACCTATAAATCAGGCAAGAAAGGCGTTCGTTACTTATTCGAATGTAAAGATCCTGAAAGCAAAGCCCCTAAATATATACAATTTAGCGATCATATAATTGCACCACGAAAATCATCTCATTTTCACATTTTTATGGGTAATGATTCACAGCAATCTTTATTAAATGAAATGGAAAACTGGCCAACGTATTATCCATATCAGTTGAGTAGCGAAGAAGTGGTCGAGGAAATGATGTCTCATTGAGTATTCTCATGATAACGCCTCGATGCCGCTTTAGTAAGTCATCATAACTGCCACTGGTCCATCCACAAACGCCACTGAACGCAAGCTAGCTACAGACACGCTCATCACTATGACGTGTCTGTATATTAATAAGCTAACCCGCATTGAGTTAACTGAGGTAGCCTGAGTTTAACGGACACTCCTTCCTGAAATAGAATGGCATCAGAAGGAGCTAATAATGAGCAGAAAAAACCAACGTTACTCTAAAGAGTTCAAAGCCGAAGCTGTCAGAACGGTTCTTGAAAATCAACTTTCGATCAGTGAAGGCGCTTCCCGATTATCCCTTCCTGAAGGCACTTTAGGACAATGGGTTACCGCCGCCAGAAAAGGGCTCGGTACTCCTGGTTCCCGCACGGTGGCTGAACTGGAATCTGAAATTCTGCAACTGCGTAAGGCGTTAAATGAAGCTCGCCTTG
>NZ_MECT01000108.1:0-6754 GCF_001722145.1 Shigella sp. FC1544 | reverse complement strand
ACGGTTGTGGCGCACGTCTTCGGTGAACGCACTCTGGCCACACTGGAGCGTCTTCTGAGCCTGCTGTCGGCCTTTGAGGTCGTGGTATGGATGACGGATGGCTGGCCGCAGTATGAATCACGCCTGAAGGGAAAGCTGCACGTTATCAGCAAGCGTTACACTCAGCGCATTGAGCGACATAATCTGAATCTGAGACAACATCTGGCAAGGCTGGGACGGAAGTCACTGTCGTTCTCAAAATCGGTGGAGCTGCATGACAAGGTCATCGGGCATTATCTGAACATAAAACACTATCAGTAAGTTGGAGTCATTACCCATTTTTTTCGCTGACGATCTGTTTAAATATGAGTCAGTATGCATCGCCGCGATGGAACATTTAAAAAGTAAAGCAACGGCCCCTATACAAAACGGACCGTTGCCAGCATAAGAATTAACGGTGTGCCAGTTCGGCGTCGTCTTCGCTATCCAGAATGGCTTTATCGGTTTGCTTCAGCCACTGGCTGGTCAGCGTGCCAGCTGTCATCGAGCCACTAACGTTTAGCGCCGTACGGCCCATGTCGATAAGCGGTTCAACGGAGATTAACAGCGCCACCAGGGTTACTGGCAGGCCCATCGCAGTCAGCACAATCAGTGCGGCGAAAGTTGCACCACCACCGACACCGGCAACGCCTGCGGAACTAACGGTAACAATACCGACCAGCGTCGCAATCCACATCGGGTCCAGCGGGTTAATGCCAACCGTAGGCGCAACCATCACCGCCAGCATTGCCGGATACAAACCGGCGCAGCCGTTCTGACCAATGGTTGCACCGAAAGAGGCGGCGAAACTGGCGATGGATTCAGGAACGCCCAGACGACGCGTTTGTGCTTCCACATTCAGTGGGATAGACGCGGCACTGGAACGGCTGGTAAAGGCAAACGTCAGCACAGGCCATACCTTACGGAAGTACTTCAGCGGACTCACGCCATTAATGCCCAGCAGAATGCCATGCACTGCAAACATAATCAGCAGACCGAGGTAGGACGCGACAACGAAACTTCCCAGTTTGATGATGTCTTGCAAGTTAGAACCTGCAACCACTTTGGTCATTAGAACCAGAACGCCGTAAGGGGTCAACTGCATGACAAGGCGAACCAGTTTCATCACCCAGCTTTGTAGGGTATCGATAGCGGCTAAGACGCGTTCACCTTTCGGCGCATCATCCTTCAGCAGTTTCAATGCAGCTACGCCGAGGAATGCGGCAAAAATTACCACGCTGATAATTGACGTCGGATTGGCTCCGGTAAGATCGGCAAACGGGTTTTTCGGGATAAAGGACAAGACCAGCTGCGGAACGCTCAGATCAGAGACTTTACCAACATAGTTACTTTCAATGGCGTTCAGACGTGCAGTTTCTGCACCACCCTGAACCAGACCTTCAGCCGTCAAACCAAACAGGTTGGTGACCAGCACACCGACCAGCGCCGCAATCAGCGTGGTAAACAAAAGCGTACCGATGGTCAGAAAACTGATTTTGCCTAACTGAGATGCGTTATGCAGACGGGCAACCGCGCTCAGAATAGAGGCGAAGACTAACGGCATAACGATCATTTGCAGCAGTTGAACATAGCCGTTACCAACGATGTTAAACCACTGTACAGAATCTTTAAGTACCTGGCTGTCAGAACCATAAATGGTATGCAGGGCAAGGCCAAAAACCACACCCATCACCAGACCCACCAGCACTTTTTTCGCCAGACTCCACTGTTTATGGCGGGTCTGAGCCAGCGCAAACAGCAGTACAACGAACACCACGATGTTCGCAATTAATGGAAAGTTCATCCCCGTTCTCCTGATCTTATTATTTCTATCACTGCGTAGCAGTCATAGTGTTGGCGCAAGATTAACAGAACTGTGAGCTGGCTCTTATATTCAAATGGAATTGCTTATTCCAGAAAGGTGATTTTTGTCTTTTTAGTATTCAACCTGATGCTTAATAAGCCGATGAAACTGGATCTGCAAGGTATTGATTATTTGCGATGACCAACGAACAGCGCTGTTCTCGGGTAATGAATGGGGCATCCATACCGACCAGACAAATAATGCCATGCAGATAAAACGTTCCAGTTGGTTGCCCTTTTGGGGAACTAGGATAGGCAAGCGGAAACGCCAGCGGCATGGCCAGAGCAGGGGAACACCGGCGGGTGTCAGCATATCGGCAAGTATGTGGCTCAAATAACCCAGCACCATTCCTTGTAGCGCATCAGCCGGAATGAACCAGCCTTCCGGAACCTTAAGGTAAAAGGTTGCCAGCAGCGCAAATACCGCCAGCAGACTGTGGGTAAAACCACGATGCCCAAAAGCGCGGGCGATCGGTTTTGATATCCATTTTAATCGCTGCCCAAGAAACGACTTTGGGTGATCGATGTCCGGTAACAAACACGTCAGGATTGCGGAAGGGACAATATGCCACCAGTCACCCTGTGCCAGCACGGGCGTCAGCTCGGCATTTTTGGCAAATACCGCACAAGCAATAGAAAAGAGAAGGTGACCTTCCGCCGTCATGATAAAACTCACTAAACTGTCGATACGTACAGTATAGGATTTTTATACAGTGCACGGAAGTGGTGACGGTGTAACTCTTTCTCTTAAATTGACGATTAATCCGTCAGTTGAATGCAAATTCAGATAAAGAACCAGGGGCAGCGTGATCACTGCCCCTGGTCATTAACCGAGAAGGTCTTTTGCGGTGAGTTCTGTCAGCGATGAGAGTTTGACGTTTGCTAATACAAAACGTGGATCATTTTGCGCTTCTGGCGCAGGAACGACGATGGAACGCATGCGGGCTGCTTTAGAAGCGATCATGCCATTTACCGAGTCTTCCAGCGCCACGCAGGTCAGTGGGTCAACGCCCAGTTTTGCTGCGCAGTCGAGATATACTTGCGGATGCGGCTTGCTGTAAGGCAGTTTTTCAGCCGAGGCGAGGGCATCGAAACTGTCGCGTAAGTCAAACATGGTCAACACTTTTTCCAGCATATGTAGTGGTGACGCGGAGGCCAGTCCCACCAATAAACCTTGTTCTTTGCATAACGCAACAGCTTCGCGTACGCCTGGTAATAATGGACGTGTCTCTTCAACCAGTGAAATGGCACGGGCAATAACCCGTTCTACTACTTCCTGACGGCTTGGCCCATTCCACGGTTGCCGGGCGTACCAAAGATCGACCACCATATCGATGCGTAAACCTAAGGTGTCCGGCAGCTCGTTACGACGGGAGATATCCACCCCCAGGCTTGCCATCACATCCAGTTCGGCTCGATCCCATAAAGGTTCTGAGTCGATAAGTAATCCATCCATATCAAAAATTGCAGCAAGAATCTGACGCGGGGTTGACATTACAACCTCTCCTTTAGAGCATTATGTGTAAGGTATTAAGCCGTGCTTATGATTAAGCGCCTATCATATCGCCTTTAAAGAATGGGCGAAAACAGATATCTACAGGTAAACTAAGTGAAACGACGCGTCTTAATCAAGGAGAACTCATGACGTATCAACAAGCTGGACGCATTGCTGTTTTGAAAAGGATTTTGGGTTGGGTGATTTTTATACCTGCATTGATCTCTACATTGATTTCTTTGCTGAAATTTATGAATACCCGGCAGGAAAACCAGGAAGGCATTAATGCGGTCATGCTCGACTTTACTCATGTCATGATCGATATGATGCAGGCGAATACGCCTTTTTTGAATCTGTTCTGGTATAACTCCCCGACGCCCAATTTTAATGGTGGCGTGAACGTTATGTTCTGGGTGATTTTCATCCTGATTTTTGTCGGACTGGCGTTGCAGGATTCCGGTGCCCGAATGAGTCGCCAGGCGCGCTTCTTGCGGGAGGGTGTTGAAGATCAACTCATTCTGGAAAAAGCCAAAGGGGAAGAGGGGCTAACGCGTGAACAAATTGAGTCCCGTATTGTTGTTCCGCACCATACTATTTTCCTGCAGTTTTTCTCACTGTATATCCTGCCGGTTATTTGTATTGCTGCAGGTTATGTGTTCTTTTCTCTGCTTGGGTTTATTTAATCAAAAGGCCGCACAGAGCGGCCATTATCTTCAACCCATATCATGCTGCTAATAATCTATCCAGTGACTGCTGAGCAATAACCAAATGCTGACCGCCAAATAACCTTGCACGATTTAACAGCGTGTAGAGTTGGTAAACCGGTTGACGTTCAAGGAAATCGGCAGGTAGCGGGGATACTGACTGATAGCCGTCATAGATTTGTGGCGGCTGTTCAGTATGCAGCGGTAACATCGCCAGGTCGCACTCTCGGTCACCCCAGTAGCAGGCAGGGTCGAAAATGTACGGGCCATCCGGACCCAGCGCACAGTTGCCGGACCATAAATCGCCGTGCAACAGAGAAGGCTGCGGTTGATGCGAGGCCAGACGCTGCTGAATATGCTCGACGATGGCGTCGATATTGCCGAAAGCGATCCCTTTCTCTGCTGCCAGTTCCAACTGCCAGCCAATCCGTTGTTCAGCAAAAAACGTTGACCAGCGACGTTGCCAGGTGTTGGGCTGTGGAGTTGTGGAGAGCGAGTTATCAAAATCGAGGCCAAATTGTGGTTGGTCACTCCATTGATGTAAACGCGCAATTTGCTGACCAAGAATAAATGCGCTATGCGCATCCAGCGGACGAGGTGGGAGATAATCCATCACCAGAAAACTGTAGTCACGGTCAGCGCCTACTGCCCAAACCTTAGGCACGGTGACGGTTTTACTACGCGACAGTAACTCCAGTTGGTCGGCTTCGGCGGTAAAACCGGGAAGCAGTTCCCTTTCATCACATTTGACGAAAAAGTCATGTCCTGCATAGCGCAAATGCCATGCGGCATGGACTTCTCCGCCAGGCAGTTCATTACGCAGTTCGATTTCGCCTTCACCTAACTGCTCGCTCAAAAGACGACTGATTGCCTGCCACATGATGTCTCTCCCATGTTGTCTGCCAGATCATAAGGTTAGCGCAAGAATGCGGTGTAAAAACACGAGCTAACGCACACCACAGACTGATTATTGCCCAAAAACCATTTATTTTCTGTTGCTATTCCATTCCTCCCAGGTCGTGATGGTGATTTCAGGATCTTTGCCGGTTGCACTTTGGGTAAGCCCCGAAACCAGTTCTCTAATTTCTTCTTCACTTTGGGTACTGATAAGTCCAAAAGTGTTAGTCCCCAGCTCATGGATATTTCCCTCATCATCCGTCATGGTGAGCAAAAAACCGTCGCGAGTCAGGTAATTATTCAACTCGTTAATTTCAGTCAATGTATCCTCATGCAACATGACGGTTATGACATAACGGACAAGATCGCCACTGGCCATAGTTCACCCCTTTGTTATCACATGACTTTTGAGCATAGTCGGAGAAACGCGTTGCCGACAGGTTGGTGGTGATTCCCCCAATGCTGGGGGAATGTTTTTGTTAGCGGGAAAGGTAAGCGTAAATTTTTTGCGTATCGTCATGGGAGCACAGACGTGTTCCCTGATTGAGTGTGGCTGCACTCCCCGCAGCTACGCCAAAACGGACCATCTCTTCAAGAGAGGCATTTTCTGCCAGTTTCAGTGTCATCGCGCCGACCATGCTGTCACCAGCGCCAACGGTACTCTGGCTTTTCACCGGTGGTGGCACCACCTGAATGCAGTTTTCACTATCAACACCCAGCGCTCCTTGTGGACCAAGGGAAACGACAACCCGTTTGGCCTTGCCGCTATTAACGATTTCCTGCGCGGCTTTGCGGACATCGTCCGGCTGGGTGAGTTCGCGATTCACCAGCGCACTGAGTTCTTTTTGGTTAGGCTTAACCAACTCGATGTTACCAATTGCCAGTGCTGCACTTAACGCTTCGCCAGAACTGTCGACGATGCAGCGGATCCCTTGTTTTTGCGAAGCGGAAATCAGTTGGGTTAATTTTTCCAGCTTCACACCTGGCGGCAGGCTTCCGCTTATGACTAGGATGGCCCCGGATTCAATTTCCAGAACTTGCTCTTCAAGCTGGCGAAACTCATCTTCATTTAATGCCGCGCCTGGCATAACAAAACGATACTGCTCACCGCTTGCTTCCACATGTACATGTAAATTCTGCCGGGTCCAGTCTTTGGCTTCTACAGTAGCGACGGGGACATTTTCATCCGCCAACAGTGAAACCAGGTGTTCGCCGGTCGCGCCACCCGCCGGGAAGATCGCTGTGGCACTGCCTCCAAGATGGGCAATGGCGCGGGCGACGTTGATGCCGCCGCCCCCGGGTTCGAACACCGGTGCGGTACAGCGCAGTTTTCCTTCGGGATAAATTTGCGGGGTAATTGTTGCGCTATCGAGAGAGGGCGCAAGTGTCAACGTATAGATACGTACCATCATTTCCTCCTATAGGCTGATTTCAGTCTGGCACCGAATCAGCGGAAAGTGAAGAAATTAACAATATGATTTATTGGAGCTTTATTTAAAATTTTGCAGATAAATATATATAAATAAAAATCTGTTTTCGCCACATGCTTATTCAAAAAATGAAATAAGAATACATGGTGATGCTGCCAACTTACTGATTTAGTGTATGATGGTGTTTTTGAGGTGCTCCAGTGGCTTCTGTTTCTATCAGCTGTCCCTCCTGTTCAGCTACTGACGGGGTGGTGCGTAACGGCAAAAGCACTGCCGGACATCAGCGCTATCTCTGCTCTCACTGCCGTAAAACATGGCAACTGCAGTTCACTTACACCGCTTCTCAA
>NZ_MECT01000107.1:0-6828 GCF_001722145.1 Shigella sp. FC1544 | reverse complement strand
CTGGCCGATAAACCGGGTCGGCGAACTGCTCCCCTGGCGCGTAGCACTGCCGACTGAATAACACATCCCCGTCAATACGGTTCTTGCTGCACGCTTACGATAATTCTTCACCGCCCCCCATAACTTTCTTCACCTTATGGTGTACGTTCCAGCCAGTTTCATGGGTAATGCGCTGCCGGCATATCGGACACAGAGAGCCTTGTGACTCGAGTAGGCAGCCTGACGGCTGCGGTTTGTCATGGTCTGCAATTACCGTTATAAAAACAGGATAAACCGGAACCAGTGGCGAAAGTGTGCTATGCACAAATGGTGAAACAGTTCCTGAGTCGTGACCCGTTCGAATGCGTGCTGTGTGGCGGCCGGATGGTATACCGCCAGGCCATCGCGGGACTGAATGTGGAGGGGCTGAAGAAAAACGCGCGGGATATCAGTCTGCTGAGGTATATCCCGGGGTGATGCAGGATAAGTGCGCCCGGGAATCGGGGTAAGTATAAAAAACGGCCGATTACAGTATTAAAACCGTCCACAGAAAGAAAAAAACACCGGCGTGATGTGAAAAACAGCTTACCGCACGAGGCATAAGACGCGGACAGTGGTATCGCTTAGTTTTTCAATTTCCTATACGTGAACAGGCATAGCTGTGATTTCATTGAATTATTGGCACAAATCAGTTGATCGTACAATGCTGTGCCTGTCTCGTTTTCTGGAGATTCCTCAGCCTCATGGAGCGGCGTAACAGGCGTACCGGCAGGACAGAGATGTTTGCTTTTCCTAGTCCGGCCAGTTTAGTGGAATAACGGAGTTTTTATCCCATGTTTTTTCCCCCGATCACGACTTTTTCAAATCAATGCTCAGAATACGTTCTTTAGCTCCTTCCACAAACACATCAGGATCCCAATCGCGGTTAAAGCCTTCTTTGATGCCAATGTAAAGGGTATCCATATCGTCCGACAACACCATCTGGTTTGGGTAGACCGGCATGTTAAATTCACGGGTGATGCTGTATTTGGTGGCATCCACTACGCTGATGGTGCCGCTAGTAAAGTTGGTGACATACAGTTCGTTATATTTCGGATTGTATTTCACCGCGTTAGCTCCGGCTCCTGTGTGCACATAGCCAAGCTGTTTACCGTCGCGTAAGTCAAAAATATAGAGGCCATCTTTTGTACCGGAACGATCGTCATGGTCGAATACCACCACAAAGGCACGGTCAGAAGCGGAGTCCACCGCCAGATTCTGCACACTTGTGATTTGTGGTCTCGGATCTTTCAACGGGATGGTACGCAGCAGCGTCTGATTTTTCGCATCAATTTCGTTGATGTAATCTCTTCCGCCAACGTAGATTTTCTGTGTTTTTTCATCCATCGTCAGACCATACGCTGTACCTTTGTAAGCATCCTTAACCTCGCCTTTTAAGGCAAGCGTCGTCCCGTCGAGCATTAACAGCTTATGCAGAGGCTTCATGCCCTCGGCCGTTTTCAGCATATTGCTATAACTCACAAACAGGGTATCGGAATCCTGGCTGTAAACCATATGGCGCAAATGCTCAAAACGCGAATCTGCAGCGTTTGCCGCTTTAAAACTTAACCTGTCGCTGGTTCTTACCAGTTTACCGGTTGGGGTGTCAAACATACTGATACGCAGGGACGCTGACTGGGTGTGTCCGATATAGAGCTGATGTTTATCCTGATTTATCGCCAGCGAAAATGCCCGGTATGGCATCGTGTATTTATTTTCGACTTTCAGCGAATCTGAATTAAACGAATACAGATAGCCTTTATTGGCTTCACGATTTACACGATCGGTGACTGCTGCAAACACCTTTTTACTGGCATTATCAAACGCCAGTTCATAGACGCCTTCATCAGGGGACTGAAGGTAATTCGTTTTCAGGGCAAATCGCGAAAGTTCGCGTTCAGGTGGATCGATAGCCATGGCCATCGTGGGTAAAAATAGTGAAATTAACAAGTATAGCGGTGCTTTGGATAAAGTGAAAATATTCATTTTTCGTTCCTGCAATAAAATTGACATAAGAGAGAAAACGTATTGTCTGAACCTGGCGGAAATTGTCATCAGAAACGAATGTCCCCGCCAAATATCCATGTTCTGCCACGCGCGGAATTGGCTGGGTGGCTCTCGTCACCAAGACCTGGCATCATGTTGAGCTTATTCAGCGCCTCCGAATAATCTCTGTTCATCAGGTTTTGTACCGAAAGTTTCAGTGTCAGGTTGCGGTTGTACTCGTAAGTACCATAGAGATCGATAATCGTTGGGATCTGCGGCAAATCCTGTTTGATTATTGCGCCGGTATGTTCGTCCTGCTCAAAATCAGGCGACAGGCGACGAGCCTTGCCTGTGTATTTTATGATAGTGCCCAGGGTCAACGCGTTATCGAAGAAGCGAACACCAGTATCCAGCGTCATGTATTTTCTGGGCAGTTCGGTCATATCCCCTGCGCCAAAGTAGGTGCTGGCGATGGAGGTTGGCTGGTCTGTTTGCTGCTGGCTGAAAGAGAGTCGGCCAAAAGCAAAACCTGCATCATAATCCATCTCCAGTTCGAAGCCCTTTGCAATAACGTCGCTTGCCGAGTTAACGTAGATGTACATATTGTCGCTGTATTCATCGCTAATGCCCTCCCAGTCATTGCCAATCACCTCAGCCATACTGCATTTACGACCTCCAGAACAAACCAGATAAGACTCGCTGTAGATGTAGTTCTGGATCCTGCTGCGGTACGCCAGAGCCTTAAAGCGCAGGGCATCCTGTTCGACCAGTAAATCTCTGGTATCAATGTTAAAACCCGCCTGCCAGGTTTCTGCACGTTCAGGCTTCAGGAATGGGTTCATGGATGCGCCTCCTGAATTAGAGAAGAACATCTCCTGGATGTTCGGGGCGCGCATGGATTTGCTGTAGCCAATGAACGGCTGAAGCCATGGTGTTACCTGAGCAGAAAGCTGAACTGAAGGGTTGAAGCCACCCTCTTTATCGTCAATATCGTAGCTACCCTGTGGCACGCAGATAACGCGTGAATCGCAGGCGGGCTTGTACCCTGTGATCCTGTTACGTGTGTAGTTGAGATTGAAATCTGCCTCCCAGATGCCGCGCGTAACCTTCAGCCCGGTATACAGCGCTGAAATATCCTGCTGGCCGGAGGGTGCGAACGGATTGTTCTCGATCGATTCCTGATTCGCTTTCGGGTCGCCCGCCGCTGAGTGAATGGTCCGGTCATAGCGGGTACGCATCAGTTTGCTGCCCAGCATAAACTCCAGTTCATTGTCCGCGACAGTGAACCGGCTGGTATTGTTGATATCCAGCGCGTCAGAACGATTTTGCGCTGAGGTTTTGTAGAAAGTATACAGCGAGCCATCACGATACTTTTGATTACCGCGACTGGTACTGGCCGTTACGTTAAAGTCAATTAATTCAGAAAAAGGGGTGTAATGATATTTAATGTAATAGTCGTCACTGGTTATATCACGACGTGTAAATTTATTTTCATAGGTTCGAGCGGAAAGTTCGAAGCTGTTAAATTCGTCTGGTCTGATATCCATTTTATACAGTTGGGATTTGGGGTTCTGCTTCATATATTTATCATAACCAAACTCTTTGCTGTTAATTCCAGAACCATTTGAGAAATTAGAGTACACAGAACTGCCGCTCACAGCAGCCATAACGCCAATGCTTCCCGTATCCGTAAAAGCGTCGCTTTTTCCACCAAGGGCGATCATTCCGCTGCGTCCCAGCCCATTACTACCGACAGAGAAACGTGAACGAAGGCCATATGTATTACCGTTAAATATTACATCGTCAACGCCAATAGTACGCATATTTGCACTACCGGCAAGGGCGTTGATCCCTTCAGAGCCACTGCTGTCACCGCGTGTAACATCAACTGCTACCAGTAAGTTAGGATCTATAAGTACGCCAGCCATATTGTTAGTTGAACCATGCGCCGTTGTTCCGGAGGTAGAGGTTCCGTAAAAACTCTGGGTAATACCATCGACCATAGTGTTTACACGACCAAATCCGCTCATGCCTCGAATATTCACACTGATTGCTCCCTGACCAGGATCTATTTGAGTATAAGTACCAGGCATACTACGCACTGTTGCGTCAAGTGATTGCAGGTTTTTGTCCGTTGTCCGGGAACTGGTCGCGCCTGTTTTCTCGAGAGCTTCCTGCTCACTGGTCGTCTTCCCGACAGAAACGCTGAGCGGACTGAATTCTGCCGCTCCTTTTTTGTCGGAATTAGTTTTTTCACTGATGGATTGTGAGTAAGCACCGCAGCTGAGCAATAATATGCCTGAGCCGATAGCCAGTTTTATAACGTTCATAAATTTCCTTGGATATAATATTAATAAAGATAAGTATAACTATTTGTTTATTAATTATGATCTACTGTCTTTTTTATTTTTTCGACAGTGGAAAAGTTTGATAAAATGTTCAGCATAAAAATGAAAATTAAATTTCAGTTAAATGAACTTGAACGGCCAATTATCCCTTTACTCCTTCAACTTAAAGGTAATCGGCATTTTTACTTTAAATAATCCTCCCTCCAATATTTCAGGCGGTGGTTTGGGAAGTGGTTGAGCGCGTTCTAAAACAGCAATAGCTTCGCGGTCAAGAGAAAAGGTTCCTGAAGAGATTTCCAAGAAACTACTGACAATAGTGCCTTCCGTGTTTACGGTAAAAGTCACAACGGCTGTGCCGGTTCGTGCACGTTTTCTGGCATCGCCAGGGTAACGTTTATAACGGTTAAGGTGGCCTTTTACTCTGCTTTCCCAAGATGCCTCAGAATTATCTCGCTTTGTTGAGTCACTGTTAAAAGGCGCAGCAATACGGGACGATTCGACCAGAGCCTGAGGTGCAGCATTACTGGAAACGGCTGTGGGGTTGCTGTCGCTGGTTTGAGCCTTTATCTTACGAGGTGGACGTGTCTTTTTCTTTTCTCCATCGGATGACTTTTTCTTCCTAGTTATTTCAATGGTTGCATCACTGTCTTCAGTGACAGGACGTTGTTGTCTGTCCTCAGTTTGTTGCTTTTCTTCTGTCACTGCGGACTCCTGTTGAGCGATTCCCACCGGAAGCGAAAGTGGAGAAGAAGGAGCCTCTATAATTTCTGCCCATTGCAGCATGATCGCCGGTGCAGGAGACATAGCGGGCTGAACTTCGGAAAAACGCCAGATAAACGTAAGGAAAATCAGTCCATGAAGCAGTAGAGAACAGATAAACCAGCTGCTCCATTTTACCGACTGTGGGAAGTGGAGAATATTCATCATCCATGGTTTACCTTTTTGTTGTATCTGGCGCTACAAACCACACGTAGTCAGCATGATCTACTGTGATGTTCATTCCTTTTTCTGCAAGCATCAACACCACTGGATGGGTGCCGGTGGCAAGATCTTCCATGTGTAACGGTACGCCCATGCTTTTTGACGCGTGATAACCACCTGCAATCAACAACGACGGTACCGGGGCACTCAGAAGCTGGCGGGCCATGTAGCGATCCCGCTGCTGCTGAACAGAGAGCATTGACGTCAGTTGCTGGCTTTCAAGGTTGCCTTCATGCATAGCTATGATGGTTTCACGCAGAGCTTCTTGTACCACAGGTGCAGTGGATTTTTTTCCTTTAGGAAATTCGTTTTTTTTGTACAGTGCCAACATCTGCTCCCGGCCAATGTTGGCATTGAGCAGCGGGTAAGGCCCACGTAATAGCTGCATGACGATGTCGCCATACATCTCCCAGGACCACCCTTTTTGCCAGTTAAGTAGTTCCTGAACACGGCTATCTCGAACCACAGGATTATCTTTCAGCCAACATTTAACTTGGTTAACTCGGGGCTGTTGGTCTGACGTCAACATCTCAAGCAACACACTCCCCTGTGGTCGCTGGATGAGCAGATTTTGAATAAGCCAAAGCTCAATCTGATGATGCTCGGCATTATCGTGTTTTTCACCAATAATAAGATGTCGAGCGGTAGCAAGATCCGCCAAAAGCTCGCTGCTAGAAATAATTTTGCCACTGTGCAAATCGTAAATCTGCCCGTCAATCAGGAAAGCTTTCTGCCCTGGCGCATCCTGCTTTATGGTGACATTCTGTCTGCAGGCTCCCAGACTAACACTAGCTAACGTTATCATAGAAATAAGGATGAACTTTCTCATATTCCCATCTGAAACAATATATTTCCATATATTTATTGATAAAACATTAATTATGATAAAACATCAAAGAATAAATGTAAATAATTATCATTACCAACAAAAAGAATGCACTAGCGAGTGATGTTTACCAGCCGATATTATGGGGTCCGCTTGGAAAACGGATCTATGGTCACTCCCGTTTTTGCAACACCGATTTTGACGATAAGTGGGCTTGCTTGAATCTATCCGGAGTCTGAATGGGATTTCATTCCCGCGCCCCGATGAGTTCCGCGCCTGATGTACATGTCGAAGAAAACGGCCGGCGGGAGGAATACGGCGCGCTACCTGGGTCGTTATCTGAAGAAGCCGCCGATAGCGGCCTCCCGGCTGGCACATTACAACGGAGGGGCGAGCCTGAACTTCCGTTACCTGGACCACAAAACGGGAGAAACGGCGACGGAAACGCTGACACAGCGTGAGCTGGTCGCGAGGCTGAAACAGCACATCCCGGAGTAATGCCGATCAGTTAAGGGTCAGTTGACCGATCCAGTGGCTGTGTAAGAATCCGGAAACGCTCACTTGTTTCCGGATTTTTTTATGCACATTGGACAGGCTCTTGATCTGGTATCCCGTTACGATTCTCTGCGTAACCCACTGACTTCTCTGGGGGATTACCTCGACCCCGAA
>NZ_MECT01000106.1:0-6838 GCF_001722145.1 Shigella sp. FC1544 | reverse complement strand
AGACCGCACGAATATAACGGTGGGTTACCCCCAAACGAATCGGAAAATCGATACTGGAAAAACTCTAACTCGGTGGCCAGTTTTTGTTGACCACTTCACGCCTTCTCATTCAGGCCACGGATAATGGTGGTGTACAGACCATCCTGCGTGCTCAGTGACGGCGGGAATGATGTTTCAATCGGACGAACAACGACCACGCCAGAATTCAGATCGGTGTGCTCATTCAGGAGATCGATTTGCCAGTCAACAAAGGCGCGCAGGAAGTTACCTTCACCAAACTGAATGATACGTTCTGGATACTGTGCACCGGGAATATCGCGACGATTTAGTGTTTTCACAATGGGTTCCCTTCTGATTAGTCATACAAGCCGTTTAAATTGGTACGACATGTTAGTAAACTTTAATACGCCGACCCCCTGTTTTGATCAACTCCTGATGATTAATGAGCAGTTTTATGAGAAAAGTGTGGCGCGGATCATGGTTTAATCGAGGAAATACGCCTTTTCCTGGATCATAAAGTGGTAGAACACATTGCATTCAAATCGCGCGGAATGAATAAAGATGTCAGACAACTTCCTCACCGTAACGCATAGTGCTGGTACGGTTGCGCCCATCTTTCTTCGAGCGATACAGACACGTATCGGCTTCGACCATCAATTTATTAAAATCATCGGTCAGCGTTCGGTACGATGCGCGACCACTACCGACGCCAATACTTACCGTGAGATAAAGCGTTTTTTGTTGCCAGGTGAATGGTTGCAGTTCAACGCCTTTACGGATTTTTTCCGCCATTAGCAGACCATCGACAGGATTCACCGACGGCACTGCAACAGCAAATTCTTCGCCGCCCATGCGCGCCACCAGCCCCTTATCACCGACAATCTTCTGAATATGCCGGGCAAACACGCTTAACACTTTATCGCCACATTCATGTCCATAGTTATCGTTAATGCTTTTGAAATAGTCGATATCAAGCAGCATGACCGTCAGATGTTGTGTCTGTTTCAGCGATGGACTTTTCAGCGCCTCATAAAGACCGGACCGTGAGTAAACCTGAGTCAGAAAATCAAAGTCGGCTCGCAGCGCAACTTGCTTCATTAGCGAATTGATCGCTGCCACGCTAAAAGAAACCATAATTGGGCATATCGCCATCGTGGCAATACCGAGACGTGCGGAGAACATTTCCGGAATGGAGAACGGCGAACCGACCGAGATATCAATCACCGAATTTGCCACCAGTACGATTTCCACCGCACCGGTGACAAAGGTCAACAGACATGTTACCTGCGGCGTATAGCGCACTGCACACCAGATTAATGCAGGCAGCGGGAACGCCAGACTCCCCGCTCCGCCAATGACTACCGAGGCAATAACCGACACAATAAGCGCGATGGCGGGCATCATCTGTTCTGCTTTAAAGCGCGGCAGCACTCCAGGAATAGCCAACGTCAGCATACAAGGCACGATCAACACGCCCGTTGAGAATTGCTCACTGAACCAGTCCGCAAGCAAAGGCCAGAAATCCAGACTATCAATACTGACCGAACCAATCGCCCCGACAATAGCGCATAATAATGCGGCAATCAGACAGTAATTAAATAGCCGTAAGGCACTTACTGGCTCATACTTATTTTTCCCCAGACGCTTATCCCGCACGACCAGTAAGGCGACGGTAACAATAAACATCATATTGGAGAAATTGATAACCAGTGAAACCAGTCCCCATTCGGTGGTTATGGCATCATAAACCAGCATCGCCACATAACTGATCGCATAGTAATGCAGTCGATTAAGCCAGACATAGCGGGCAAACACCCCCGCCATTACGCCATTCAGCGGCCAGAAAAGAGAAAGTTCGTGAACCAGCCGTAACTCTGCAACAATAAAATAGAACAGCGTGGTTAGCGCAAAAATAGCGATGCTATTACGTAGCAGATGACCTTCCTGGAACAAACGGAAAGTTGAAATGGGGTGTACATGCATTAATTATCTGTCCATACAATTGCGGGTGGCAATTATCTCAACGTAATAAGTAAATTCTCATAAAGGATAGCATGTTCGCTAACAGCGGCGGCAAATAAAGGTACCCTGGGAATGCTATTTTATCGTTTTCCGCAATTCTCATGGCTGATTCATCTGTACAACCAGCCAGTGATAGATTACCGCCACGATATAACGTTGTTGTTCTTCGCTTAACGAAACACCCTGCGGAATGTTATGCCACTTAGCCAGACAACCGCGACAGCAGGTCGCGGTGGCGTGCTGAGCGATAAACACCGGATGCCCGCGCATGGGTGTTTGCTTACCGTCATTAGCCGGTAATGCCGGAGCAAGACGTTTAGCGACAAAATCCGCCGCATGTTGTTCGATGACTGGCGCGCCTTTCTCCAGGCAATACTGACGCTCTTTCATGCCCAGACGAAAGCGAGAGCGAAATTTTGAACGGGATAAACGCGCGAAGAGTGGATCGAGAGACTGCATTAATAAACCGAACGCCCTAACTGTTTCGTCAATTGTTCAAGGACGGCGATACCCGCAAGCGAGTTACCTGCATCATCCAGTTCCGGACTCCAGACAGCGATGGCCATTTCATGCGGAACAATCGCCACAATACCGCCACCAACGCCAGATTTCGCCGGTAGCCCCACCCGCCAGGCAAACTCCCCCGCGTTCTGGTACATACCACTGGTCGCCATCAGCGCGTTAATTTGCCGCGCCTGCATTGGCGTCACCACAGGTTCATCAATATGAATAGCTTTCCCCTGATTAGCCAGAAAGACAAACGTCCGGGCCAGCTCTACACAGCTCATTTTCAGAGCGCAGTAATGAAAGTAGTTTTGCAGAACGGTTGTCACGTCATGATGGAAATTGCCAAACGACTTCATCAGCCAGGCGATAGCCGCATTTCGCGCGGAATGTTCAAATTCGGAACGCGCTACCACCGTATCGTATGAAATATCAGACACACCGCTTAAGCCGCGCACGACTTCCAGCATACGTTGCCGTGGTGCGCTTAATCGCCCTTGCAACATATCGCAGACCACCAGCGCACCAGCATTAATAAACGGATTACGCGGAATACCCTGCTCCATTTCCAGTTGCACTAAAGAATTGAACGGTGATCCAGACGGATCTTTGCCGACGCGTTGCCAGATTTCCTCTTCGGAGTAATGACGCATGGCGACAACGAGACTCAGCACTTTGGAAATAGACTGAATGGAAAAACGTTCTTGCGCGTCTCCGGCCTGAAAAAGCTGTCCGTCAACGGTACAGATAGCAATGCCCAATCGGGAACCGTCTACTGTAGCCAGCGCCGGAATATAATCCGCGACTTTACCCTGACCAATGAGCGGCCGCACTTGCCGCAAGATGTTTTCTAAAATTGCATTATCCATGGCGACTGCCACTTTCTACTCCTGGACCGCAGGTCTGAAAAGACCTGCGAGTATATCAGAGCTGAATATGTCGCGTCAGATCCGGTCTTTCCACACCGTCTGGATATTACAGAATTCGTGTAAGCCGAAATGGGAAAGCTCACGACCAAAGCCACTCTTTTTCACGCCACCAAAGGCCACTCGCGCGTCGCTGGCACAATAACCATTGATAAACACCCCACCGCATTCCAGACGTGCCGCCATCTGTCTGGCCTGTGTTTCGTCGGTGGTAAAAATGGTCGCTGAAAGGCCGAACTCACTATCATTAGCCAGTTCCAGCGCATGTTCTGCATCTTTCGCAACGGTGATTGCCGCAACAGGGCCAAACATTTCTTCCCGAAACGCGGTCATTTCTGGGGTAACATTCGCCAGAACCGTTGGCGGATAGTAGTTACCTGCCCCAGCCATCTTTTCCCCGCCCAGTAACAAACGCGCACCCTGCGCCAGGGTTTTCTCCACCTGATGATGCAGCTCATCACGTAAATCAAAACGAGCCATTGGTCCGAGAGCGTTCTCTTCATCACGGGGATCGCCCATTTTCAAGGCTGCCGCAGCTGCCACAAAACGTTCGGTAAATGCAGAAGCAATTCCCTCTTCGATAATAAAGCGTTTTGCCGCTGCACAAACCTGTCCGGTATTCTGATAACGTCCGGCTACCGCCGCTTTAACCGCCAGTTCCAGATCGGCATCGTTAAGCACAATAAATGGATCCGAACCGCCCAGTTCCAGTACGCATTTTTTCAGTGCCGCTCCAGCCTGTGCGCCAATAGCCGCTCCCGCACGAACACTTCCGGTCACCGTGACAGCAGCAATGCGCGAATCTTTAATCATTTGACTGACACCGTCGTTGTCGGCATTCAGCCAGCCATATACGCCTTGCGGGATTCCCGCATCTTTAAACACCTGGGCAATGAGCTGAGCACAGCCCATCACATTCGGCGCATGTTTAAGTAAGTAGCCGTTACCTGCAAGAATGATAGGAACCGCGCCACGCATCACCTGCCATAACGGAAAGTTCCACGGCATAATCGCCAGAATCGTCCCCAACGGTCGATACTCAATAACTGCCTGCTGATTTTCCACCAGCGTAGGTTCCGCCTTCAGCATTGCCGGACCATGTTCTGCATACCAGTCACACAAATTCGCCGATTTCGCCACTTCAGCGCGCGCCTGATTGATTGGTTTGCCCATTTCACGGGTGATCATTTGCGCCATTTCTTCGCTACGGGCGCGCAGAGCCTTACCGATACCACGCAGTTTTTCAGCACGATAATCTATATTTGTCTCGCGCCAGTCGCGAAAGCCTGCTGCCGCCAGCTGAAGTGCGTTTTCGATATCGTTAGCGCCAGCCCACGGCAGCACAGAAAGTTGTTCACCCGTGGCAGGATTTATCGAAATTGCATGAGTTGCCGGAGTAATGGTCATCGGGGTATCTCCTTTATGAGTCATGGTATGAAGATACGCAGATTTACTCTTGCTTTAAAATGAATAATATTAAGCCACTTATTCACGAATCGAGAATATTATGGATCTGACCCAACTGGAGATGTTCAACGCGGTTGCCGAAGCTGGCAGCATAACCCAGGCAGCAGCAATAGTGCTTCGCGTGCCGTCGAATCTCACTACCCGTCTACGCCAGCTGGAAACAGAACTGGGGGTAGATCTGTTTATTCGCGAGAATCAGCGTTTACGTCTCTCTCCTGCCGGGCATAACTTTTTACGCTATAGCCAACAAATTCTCGCGTTAGTGGATGAAGCGCGGAGCGTTGTCGCTGGCGATGAGCCGCAAGGTTTATTTTCTCTTGGTTCGCTGGAAAGCACCGCAGCAGTGCGCATTCCGGCCACGCTGGCGGAATTCAACCATCGTTATCCCAAAATTCAGTTTTCACTTTCCACCGGCCCTTCCGGCACTATGCTGGAAGGAGTGCTGGAGGGAAAACTGAATGCGGCATTTATTGATGGGCCCATTAACCATACTGCCATTGACGGGATACCGGTATACCGCGAGGAGCTGATGATCGTCACGCCACAAGGTCATGCGCCAGTAATCCGCGCCAGTCAGGTTAACGGCAGTAACATTTATGCCTTCCGCGCCAATTGTTCGTATCGTCGCCACTTCGAGAGCTGGTTTCATGCTGACGGTGCCGCTCCGGGAACTATTCACGAGATGGAGTCGTATCACGGGATGTTGGCCTGTGTGGTCGCAGGAGCAGGCATTGCGCTTATTCCACGCTCTATGCTGGAAAGTATGCCGGGGCATCACCAGGTTGAAGCGTGGCCGTTAGCTGAGCAATGGCGTTGGTTAACAACCTGGCTGGTCTGGCGTCGTGGTGCGAAAACGCGTCCGCTTGAGGCATTTATTCAACTACTGGATGTGCCTGACTCGGCAAAACAGGGTTACCAATGAGCTATTTTTGATAGTTCTTGCAGCTCAAATGCCCTATATAGTGATGTTCCGATGACTTATGACTATATGGGGCAAATATGGTTACGCCAGTAAGCATCAGTAATTACATATCTCTTCCTGATGATTTTCCCGTACGTAATATTGCACCTCAGGTAAAAGAAGTTTTAAAGAATTTTATTGATGCACTCAGTACCATAATATGTGATGAAGAGTGGCGCACGTCTTTAAACACCAACTCAGCCACAAAAAAGATATTTAACAACCTTGATAACTTATCATATATTCAGAGGACTTCTTTTCGGGGTAACGACACACTATACAATGAAAAGGTTCAGTTTAAACTCACTTATCCCGTCAAGAATGGAAGACACAAAGAAAATATTGAATTTCAGGTAGTAATAAATTTAAGCCCTATTTATTTAGATAATTTTCGCCATGATGGAGAAATTAATATTTTTGCGCTCCCAACCCAAAGCCTGTCACTATGGGGCGCGTATTTCACACCGGCGTCGAGCGTGTGCTCTTTCTGTTTCTGAATGATTTTATTGAACAATTTACAATGATCCACCTTGGCGTCCCCATCAAAAAAGCGCATACACCACATAGGTGATGCTGCCAACTTACTGATTTAGTGTATGATGGTGTTTTTGAGGTGCTCCAGTGGCTTCTGTTTCTATCAGCTGTCCCTCCTGTTCAGCTACTGACGGGGTGGTGCGTAACGGCAAAAGCACTGCCGGACATCAGCGCTATCTCTGCTCTCACTGCCGTAAAACATGGCAACTGCAGTTCACTTACACCGCTTCTCAACCCGGTACGCACCAGAAAATTATTGATATGGCCATGAATGGCGTTGGATGCCGGGCAACTGCACGCATTATGGGCGTTAGCCTCAACACGATTTTACGTCACTTAAAAAACTCAGGCCGCAGTCGGTAACCTCGCGCATACAGCCGGGCAGTGACGTCATCGTCTGCGCGGAAATGGACGAACAGTGGGG
>NZ_MECT01000105.1:0-6839 GCF_001722145.1 Shigella sp. FC1544 | reverse complement strand
GGCTTACTACACCCGCAAAATGAGTCAGGGAAAACGACACAATCAGGCGCTTATCGCCCTGGCGAGACGACGCTGCGACGTTCTGTTCGCCATGATGCGCGACGGGACTTTTTATACCCCGCAGGGGTCATAACATGCTTGACAACTTAATAGGGGCACCCCCCGCGAGCCGCTATGAACCAACAGTTGCAGATGTTGTGCATCCAGACCTGCTAGTGCAAACAGTTCAGCGTTGATGATTTGATCAACTTGTTGCAGTTCAGCGAAATGATTGCCGCCACCGATAGAGCCAAGCGAGCTGCACCACGGATGCTGTGCAAATGCTGACGGCAGGTTTTCCTCCAGCCAGCTTTCTTCAGCAACGTCATCCAGATCTGATAATCGCTTTTCAAACTTATCGGCGTTGTATTTGCGAGCGAGAATATCTGTTTGCCATAGCGCCATACCGCAGCCGATATCATTGCCGACCAGTGCCGGATAAAAACGACCAACAGAGAAGAACGCTGCGCCAATCGGATAGCCGCATCCGGGATGTAAATCTGGCATCCCCACTACGCGCTGCATGTTGGGTAAATTTGCCGTGGTGTGTAATTGTTGGATCGCTAAACTCTCGATCCACTGGTCATCAGATGCGATGGTAAATACCGCATCGGATAAGGGACGAATATAATTGCCCATATACCATTCCGTAAATAGACTCGTCATACTTCAAGTTGCATGTGTTGCGACTAGAATTATTGAGAGTAACAATTAAAAAATCAGGAAATGGCAGACGAATCCAGGGCAAGAAAAAAAGAATTAATCCTGGAAAGGTCTGCAAAGAGTCATTGATAAAGGATTTGTCATGATTTACCTCCTTGCAGTTTGTGGAATAAGAAAACGCGCACATACTAGGCTTGCGTTATTTTCATTGCAAGCTGGATTTAATGTTGCTGTTTATAACGCATATAAAAATTAATAAACCACTCTCCCCGACATTCAACGCGTTGCTGCTTAACTGTCTGAAAACCATAACGTTCAAAAAAGGGTTTTGCGGTTATGCTTGCGTCCACCGTAAGTTCGGATTCAGACTTAATCAAAGGTTTTAACAAAGCGCTGGCAACCCCACGGCGGGTGTATTCAGGGTCAACAAATAACATATCGATATAGTGTTCAACGCAGGTAATAAAGCCGACCAGTTTTGCATTAATGACTGCAACCCGCACTTGTGATTTCGCGAGTTTCTCCTTCCAGCGAGATTCGTCAATCTGCGCCCAGGCGGCAATTTGTTGTGGTGAATAATGCTGACTGGCAGTCATCGTAACCGCTCTAATGAAAATAGCGCATAGTTGCTGAAAATCGCCAGGCTGATAGTCTCTTATTTGTATGTTATTCATAATCCCAGCACCAGTTGTCTTTCCATTTGCGGGTCAAGCAACGTCACATGCAGCCCCACCAGTCGCACACCGCGCCCGCCGCGGCGTTCATCCCAGGTTTTACGCGCGGTGGCGATTAAGTCAGCTTTATTCAGCCGCGGCCAGACGTGCTCCTGAGTGGTTTGCTGAAAATCATCAAACTTTAATTTCACCCCCTGGCGAGCAATCAGTAAATCAGGTTTCACCTTTGCCAGACGGCGTTCAAGTTCCGGATACAGCCGCTCGATAATCGCTTCACATTCAGACCAGTGGTGGATATCTTCCGCCATCGTGCGTTCCACGCCGACGGATTTTCGCAACCGTTCGCTGTTAACGTCGCGCTCGTCAATCCCCTGACTACGCTCCCACAAAATGCGGCCAAATTTGCCAAAGCGTTTAAGCAGCATCACCAGATCACACTTTTGTACATCACCGCAGGTTCGTAGCCCCATCGCTTCCAGTTTTGCCGCCGAGACTTTGCCGACGCCGGGGATTTTTGCCAGTGGTAAGGTTTGTAAAAATGCCGGAACTTCTGCCGGCGTAATCACAAACTGGCCGTTGGGTTTATTCATGTCGGAGGCGATTTTGGCGAGAAACTTTACGGGTGCCACGCCCGCAGACGCCGTCAGTTGCAGCTCGTTGAAAATCGTCTGGCGGATTTCCTGGGCGATGAGGGTCGCAGAACCGTGGCAATGGACGCTATCGGTGACGTCGAGATAAGCCTCATCCAGTGACAACGGTTCAATACGCGAGGTGTAGCGCGAGAAGATTTCGCGGATATGATTTGAGGCTTCTTTGTAGGCGTCAAAGCGCCCCGGAAGCAAGGTGAGATGCGGGCATAATTTGAGCGCCATCCCTGTCGGCATAGCGCTACGTACGCCAAATTTACGCGCGGGATAATTGGCGGTACTGATCACCCCCCGACGTTCGCGGCTGCCGCCAATAGCAATAGGGATATCGCGCAGGGCGGGATTGTCGCGCATCTCCACCGCCGCGAAAAAGCAGTCCATATCCACATGAATGATTTTACGCATTGCTCACCTCTCAACACTGGTAAAGTATACAGTGATTTCAGAGTTTGAGAAATGCGTAAAGATTCAGCATTTAACGCGTTCGCTGCGAAAGCACCTGCTGCTTATCCAGCTTTTGCACCAGCGGCTGCACCACTTTATCCCCATGCTGACCAAAGTATTGATACAGCGTATCGGACGCACTTTTGGTCAGCACCATAATCTCAATGCGCCGGTTGCCCGCGCTTTGCGGATTTTTGGAATCCAGCAGCATCTGGTCCGCCATTGCGCTTACCTGCATCACTTTATCTTCCGGCATTCCGGCCTCTTCCAGCACCCGACGAGCCGAAAGCGCGCGGTCACCCGAAAGGTTCCAGTTGTTGTAGATATTGTTTTTGTAAGCCATCGCATCGGTATGCCCGGTAATAATAATTTTGTTATCGAGCGAGTCGAAAACTGGCGCGAGCTCCACCAGCAGCGTTTTAAAGAACGGCATAATCTGCGCGCTGCCGCGTTCGAACATATTGCGATTCTGGTCGTCTTTAATCAGCACGCGTAATCCCTGGGGAACAATCTCCATCTCCAGATTCGCTTCCATATGCGCATCACGGGCAATGGTGGTGATACTGGTTGCCAGCTCGCCAAGCTCGGTGGCGGATTTCTTCTTCAGCAGCGCCGTTTTCTCATTGACGTCGCGCGCTTTTTTCTCCGTTTCTTCCGGCACCGCCACGGTGGCAGGTTTTGGCGGATGAGACGGGCTGATTTTATTTAACGGCGACAGCCCACCACCGTTAAAAATCGACTGCCCGTGCAGCGCGGCGATAATGCTTTCACGCTCGGATTTACTGACGCTGTTGACAATCAACTTTATCGTCGTCACCAAAGGGGCCGAGCGTATTTCCGAGGTTTCAGCCCGCTTTACCCTGGATGCGATGCCCGGTAAGCAGATGGCGATTGACGCCGATATTAATGCCGGGTTGATCAATCAGGCGCAGGCACAAACCCGACGTAAAGATGTTGCCAGCGAGGCCGATTTCTACGGCGCGATGGAAGGGGCATCGAAATTTGTGCGCGGGGATGCTATCGCCGGGATGATGATTCTGGCGATCAACCTGATCGGCGGCGTCTGTATCGGGATCTTCAAATACAACCTGAGCGCCGACGCCGCCTTCCAGCAGTATGTGCTGATGACCATCGGCGACGGGCTGGTGGCGCAAATCCCTTCCCTGCTACTCTCCACCGCGGCGGCGATTATCGTCACCCGCGTCAGCGACAACGGCGATATCGCCCATGACGTGCGTAACCAGTTGCTGGCAAGCCCATCGGTGCTCTACACCGCTACCGGAATTATGTTCGTACTGGCGGTAGTGCCGGGAATGCCACATCTGCCGTTTTTGCTGTTCAGCGCCCTGCTTGGCTTTACCGGCTGGCGGATGAGCAAACGCCCGCAGGCGGCGGAAGCGGAAGAGAAAAGTCTCGAAACGCTGACCCGCACCATCACCGAAACCAGCGAGCAACAGGTCAGTTGGGAAACCATTCCGCTTATCGAGCCTATCAGTTTAAGCCTCGGCTACAAGCTGGTGGCGCTGGTCGATAAAGCCCAGGGCAACCCGCTCACCCAGCGTATTCGCGGCGTGCAACAGGTGATATCCGACGGCAACGGCGTGCTGCTGCCGGAGATCCGCATTCGGGAAAACTTCCGCCTTAAGCCCAGCCAGTACGCTATTTTCATCAACGGCATTAAGGCTGATGAAGCGGATATTCCGGCGGATAAACTGATGGCCCTGCCCTCCAGCGAAACCTACGGCGAGATAGACGGCGTGCTGGGGAACGACCCGGCGTACGGGATGCCGGTGACCTGGATCCAGCCTGCGCAGAAAGCGAAGGCGCTGAATATGGGGTATCAGGTGATCGACAGCGCCAGCGTGATTGCTACCCATGTAAATAAGATTGTGCGCAGCTATATTCCTGATTTATTTAACTATGACGATATTACGCAGTTGCATAACCGTTTGTCGTCTATGGCACCGCGCCTGGCGGAGGATTTAAGCGCGGTGCTCAATTACAGCCAGTTGCTGAAAGTGTACCGGGCGCTGCTGACCGAAGGCGTTTCCCTGCGCGATATCGTCACCATCGCCACCGTGCTGGTCGCCAGTAGCGCGGTGACCAAAGATCATATTCTGCTGGCAGCCGATGTGCGCCTGGCGCTGCGGCGCAGCATTACCCATCCGTTCGTTCGCAAGCAGGAGCTGACGGTGTATACCCTGAATAATGAGCTGGAAAATCTGCTGACTAACCTAGTGAATCAGGCGCAACAGGGCGGTAAAGTGATGCTCGACAGCGTGCCAGTGGACCCGAATATGCTCAACCAGTTCCAGAGTACGATGCCACAGGTGAAAGAGCAGATGAAAGCGGCGGGGAAAGACCCGGTGCTGCTGGTGCCACCGCAGCTGCGCCCTTTGCTGGCGCGTTATGCAAGGTTGTTTGCTCCGGGGCTGCATGTGCTGTCGTATAACGAAGTGCCGGACGAGCTGGAGTTGAAGATTATGGGGGCGTTGATGTAAGTATCCAGCATTGGTGCACAACTGCCGGATGCGGCGTGAACGCCTTATCCGGCCTACCGATCCAGCACAGGTTTGTAGGCATGATAAGACGCGCCAGCGTCGCATCAGGCATCTGCGCATAATTATAAAATGATACGCTCGCCAGCATTTATATCCGTTACGTCCCCCGCCCAATCGATGGGATATAACCCTCGCGCGACATCGCGATGGAACGTTGAGAATGGCCAATCACTCACTTGCTTTACCCAACCATGCTTTACTGGATTTATATAAATATAATCAACATGATGCCTATAATCTTTGGTATTGCGGATGGCGTGCTCCCAAAAACGTGGTTGCCAGATATTTTTCAATCCACAAGCATGGGTAAATTGCTTTTTAATTTCCCGCCAGCGAGAGGAAAAATCATCATCGCCTTCAGGTAATGTCCATATGCAATGCATATGCTCTGGCAAAACGACCCAGGCGTTGATTTCAAAAGGCCTGTCTCGCTTAACTTTAATAATGGCGTTACGGAGCATCTGGTACTGGGTGGTCAAGAGTTGGCTTCGACGATTGCGTAAATTCACCGTGAAAAACCAGGTTTCCCCCTTGATGTAATAACGACGATATTCAGACATGGCGACTCCTTTTTCTCAACGGTAAGAAGAAAAGGAAAGGTCGGCAATGAGGTGATGGAATAACAGGAAAGCGGCTCGCAAAAACGCACAGATTTGTAGGCATGATAAGACGCGTCAGCGTCGCATCAGGCATCTGCGCACCACCGCCGGATGCGGCGTAAACGCCTTATCCGTCCTACAAAATCGTCTCTTCCGTCAATATCCACCGCGCGCCCAAAAAATGATCCTGCCAGAAAGGTTCAGCTAACCGACTTACCCGAATGGTTTCCCCCGTGCGCGGCGACTCAATAAACTGACCGTCTCCCAGATACACGCCAATATGGTCGGCAATTTCACGGCTGTGGATATGGAAAAACAGCAAATCTCCCCGGCGCAGGTCGTTATTTGCCACAATGGTTGCCCGATGGTAGTGATACATCTCATTAGCCGTGCGCGGGAGCTTAGCCTCAAGGATCTTGTTGTAGGCATAAAAAACCAACCCGCTACAGTCGAAGCCTTGATCGGGCCGCGTGCCGCCCCAGACGTAAGGCTTGCCAAGCTGTTGCTCCAGACGGTGAATCGCCACTTCGGTGATATTATGCAGGTGGTTGCTGCTGAGGAAATGATTGTTTTCTACCAACGCCTGCCAGCGTCTGTCACTTGCCTTGAGCGGCGCAGGAAACCATTCTGGATGCTGTTTTATCTGCTCCCGGTTGTGCTGGCGTAGCGCCCTTCTGCTTTCGGCATTGCCTTCCACAATGTAGCTGGCCTGTTTTTTCAGATGGGTTTGGTACTGTTTTAATAAACGCGCACGGTTTTGCATCCGCTGGCGGGCGGCGTAGCTGAAAGAGATATGTGATGTGGTGGCGCTGGCGAGTAAAGGGAGCAAAACGCATAACGAAAACACGCCTGGATGCAGAAATCTGCCGAGCAAGAACGAAGACATGAAGGACATAAACCGGCTGAATGAAGGTGAGAATTTTAAAAGACCGGAGGAGTAAACGGGATTATTAATTGCTTATTTGCATATTACTATTGAGGTTTCATAATCTGGTAATGCTGCCAACTTACTGATTTAGTGTATGATGGTGATTTTAAGGTGCTTGCGTGGCTTCCATTTCCATCAGATGTCCTTCCTGCTCCGCTACTGAAGGCGTGGTGCGTAACGGCAAAAGCACTGCCGGACATCAGCGCTATCTCTGCTCTCATTGCCGTAAAACATGGCAACTACAGTTCACTTACACCGCCTCTCAGCCCGGTACGCACCAGAAA
>NZ_MECT01000104.1:0-6869 GCF_001722145.1 Shigella sp. FC1544 | reverse complement strand
CGAAGGGGCGATTGCCCGGCAGCATGATGTCCAGGCGATTCACAATCTGGTGAAGAGGTTCTTTACGCTCAAGCGCCATGCCAACAATACACCAGACCATCATTTCGAGGGGAAGACGGCGCTTGCGTAGCGTTACAGTACCTGATTCGGCAAGGCAACGAGAGATGAGTTCGGGGTCGAGGTAATCCCCCAGAGAAGTCAGTGGGTTACGCAGAGAATCGTAACGGGATACCAGATCAAGAGCCTGTCCAATGTGCATAAAAAAATCCGGAAACAAGTGAGCGTTTCCGGATTCTTACACAGCCACTGGATCGGTCAACTGATCCTTAACTGATCGGCATTAGAGTCTGTGCTCCGGTTTTTTATTATTCGCTAATCAATTACTTATTAACGAACTCTTCGCCCAGGGCGATATCTTTCTTGAGCGTATCCAGCATACCTTCCAGCGCGTTCTGTTCAAATGCGCTCAGGGTACCGATAGATTTACGCTCTTCCACGCCGTTTTTACCCAGCAGCAGCGGTTGAGAGAAGAAACGGGCGTACTGACCGTCGCCTTCAACGTAGGCACATTCGACAACGCCTTGTTCGCCCTGCAGTGCACGAACCAGAGACAGACCAAAACGTGCAGCTGCCTGGCCCATAGACAGGGTTGCAGACCCGCCACCGGCTTTCGCTTCAACCACCTCAGTACCCGCGTTCTGGATACGTTTGGTCAGATCAGCCACTTCCTGCTCGGTAAAACTAACGCCAGGAACCTGTGACAGCAGCGGCAGAATGGTAACACCAGAGTGACCGCCAATAACCGGCACTTCAACTTCGCCTGGCTGTTTGCCTTTCAGTTCCGCAACAAAGGTGTTGGAACGAATGATATCCAGCGTGGTAACGCCGAACAGTTTGTTTTTGTCATAAACACCGGCTTTTTTCAGCACTTCAGCAGCAATTGCAACTGTGGTGTTAACCGGGTTAGTGATAATACCAATGCACGCTTTCGGGCAGGTTTTCGCAACTTGCTGTACCAGGTTTTTCACGATGCCGGCGTTAACGTTAAACAGGTCGGAACGATCCATACCCGGTTTACGCGCTACACCTGCAGAGATAAGAACGACATCTGCGCCTTCCAGCGCCGGAGTCGCATCTTCACCAGAAAAACCTTTGATTTTCACAGCAGTAGGGATATGGCTCAGATCGACAGCCACACCGGGAGTCACTGGAGCGATATCATACAGAGAGAGTTCTGAACCTGAAGGCAGTTGGGTTTTTAACAGTAGTGCAAGCGCCTGGCCAATACCGCCAGCAGCGCCGAGGACTGCGACTTTCATCCTAAACTCCTTATTATATTGATAAACTAAGATATGTTGCTCCGCTGCCGCGACCTTAATCCACAAAATTGCCGTTTACAATGACCACATATCAAGAATGTGTAGTCACGCAAGTTTAGCGTTTATGCATTTAATTGCCGTAATCAGGAACCTAACTTACGTAATTAACAGTCGCTTATGCATTAGCGCAACATTCCAACAGGTGGTGACAATATACCCTACCGTTCAGCCAAAACAACATCAATTTGATAACAATTAATTTACTTTTAAGCAGAATTTGCATGCCGTGACGCAGGCATGTTTCTCAATAACGAAATTTGATAAAATCCCGCTCTTTCATAACATTATTTCAGCCTTCTTCAGGGCTGACTGTTTGCATAAAAATTCATCTGTATGCACAATAATGTTGTATCAACCACCATATCGGGTGACTTATGCGAAGCTCGGCTAAGCAAGAAGAACTAGTTAAAGCATTTAAAGCATTACTTAAAGAAGAGAAATTTAGCTCCCAGGGCGAAATCGTCGCCGCGTTGCAGGAGCAAGGCTTTGACAATATTAATCAGTCTAAAGTCTCGCGGATGTTGACCAAGTTTGGTGCTGTACGTACACGCAATGCCAAAATGGAAATGGTTTACTGCCTGCCAGCTGAACTGGGTGTACCAACCACCTCCAGTCCATTGAAGAATCTGGTGCTGGATATCGACTACAACGATGCAGTTGTCGTGATTCATACCAGCCCTGGCGCGGCGCAGTTAATTGCTCGCCTGCTGGACTCACTGGGCAAAGCAGAAGGTATTCTGGGCACCATCGCTGGCGATGACACCATCTTTACCACCCCTGCTAACGGTTTCACCGTCAAAGACCTGTACGAAGCGATTTTAGAGCTGTTCGACCAGGAGCTTTAATCTCTGCCCCGTCGCTTCTGGCGGCGGGGAAAATGTTGCTTATCCCTCTCAACCCCCTGCTTTCCCCTGCGATTAATTTAACGAATAGTGCGTTTTACTGCGACATGTCATTCACATAATGAATACATACGGTAAAAAAAGCACATTATGCAAAATTCATTATCTAATTGAAAATACTAGAATTAAAAATAAATGACCGTGTTTTTAATTCTTTTTTGTTATTAAAATTCACATTTTTAACACTTAGTATCAACTGAAACAGTTAGCGTGATATTAATTGGTTCAATAATTAGTGTATGCTTGATTTTGTGATATGGGTCACGAAACAAAGGCCCAGCTAAAAGATTATGTCGAGGTAAAAATCATGAAAATCAAAACCACTGTAGCTGCATTAAGCGTACTTTCTGTTCTCTCTTTCGGTGCATTCGCTGCCGACTCCATTGATGCTGCACAAGCACAAAATCGTGAAGCAATCGGGACCGTATCCGTAAGTGGTGTGGCGTCTTCGCCAATGGATATGCGTGAAATGCTGAACAAAAAAGCGGAAGAGAAAGGCGCAACGGCCTACCAGATTACTGAAGCTCGTAGCGGTGACACCTGGCACGCTACGGCTGAACTGTACAAATAAACCCTCATCGTCTTGTCCGACGATATTGCCCCCGGTTCGGGGGCTTTTTTTTGCGCTAATGACGAACATTAAAACGCAAATGCCCTTCCAGCTCTTCCTCTGCCTCATCAAACAGCAATATTAACGCGCCAAAACGGCGACGCGTTTTCTCTCCCAGATGAACAAATTCAATCTCAAGTGGTAGCGGCAGGACATCGTTCATTAACACATCCCATAGTGAGTCGAGATCGCGTACCTTATCTTTCGCCAGACCAAAGGTTTGGCTAAAGTCACGATAAAAATCCTCCTGACTATCAATCTCATCAAAATCAAAGGTATAAATATTCATCTATTGCCACCGTCACGTTTCGCGGCGAGTTCTGCCGTGCATCGCTAAGTATAGCCATGAAAAAACCGACACTTTTGGCGTCGGTTTTGACCTAACTATCGGTCAACGCATGTTGATACTTATGGAGCATACCCGCCAGCCGATGAACCGGTTCCGTCACCTGCGGTGGCGCTTGCCAGATGCGTAGCTTTTCCTGGTAGATTTCAAGTTCTTCCAGCAACTGGCCAAAGTACCGACGACGTTTATCATCGCTACGGGCAGATATCACATGGTCTGCTGTGCGGCGCATTTGTCGGTGAAACGCCGATAAATCCTCGTTAACCGGGATCGGCGCATCACGCAGGCGCTGGTGCGCGATAATCATCGTCAGCGCCAGGCGAAATTTCGGCAAATCCCCTGGGAACTTATTCATCAGCAAAAACAGCTGCTGATAAAGTGCCGGGAGGTGGTTCTCTTTACGACGTGCCACATTGGTAGTCATCGCGGAAACAGCGGCAGAAACAAACTGATTAAGCAGTACACGTCTGGTCCTGTCGCGCGATTTATCCCGCACAAGCAAAATAACGGTGAACGCGAGCACACAGCCGACGATTTGCCCTAATGCGCTGTCGAGAAACTGACTGAAATGGAAAGTCATCGGGTTATCCAGCACGATAATATTTATGGTGCTGGCCAGCGCCCCCATCGAGCCCAGTCGCCGTTGCTGTACTTCTATACCGAGGAAAAATCCCAGCACTGCCAGGCTAATACACAGCAGCAACATGCTCTGTTGGGTATTAGGGATAATCACCAAAAAGTAGAGCAGCCCTAACGGCAGCGCGGCCAGCGTCCCGTAGATAAAGTCGATCGCCACCATGCGTGGATTCGGCAAACGCATTGCCAGTGACGTCACTACCGCAATCATCACCATTGCACCACTGCCGGAAGTCCAGCCCGTCCACAGCCAGAAAAGCGTGCCCAGAATGCAGGAAAGTGTGGTTCGCCAGAAGTTAACCATCGCATGATGACGTTCGGCTGACTCTACTTTGACTTCCGGTTCGCCTTGCAGGATCTCTTCTTCGGTGGCGTTGATTTTTGTGTTACTGATAACGCCGCGCTTGAGAAGCTGATAACGCGTTGCCGCCGCGACCCAGCTATAAATGGTGACAGGCGTTTCCCGTTCCCCGGTCCAGGCGATAACTCTCCGCAGGCGTTTGAGCTGCTTGTGGACGTCCTGCGCGGTTTCTACCGGCGTGTCAAAAAATTCGCGGAAAGTATCAGTGATCAATTCCGGGCGCGTATTCTGAATAAGATAAGTTTCGCAGGATTGGGTAATCAGCGTCAGCGATAGCGTATTGATCGCTTTTAAACGTCGATTGGCCCGCGCCCAGCGGGAAGATTCCATATTCAGGTTGCTGCGCATGCCTTGTAGCGCCGTGGTGCGTCGCACTAGGTCGCCCCAGGCTTTATCGACAACTTCACCATCGCCATGCTTGATACAGAGTTGCATTAATTGATATTGCGCGACCAGCAAACTTTCCAGCTCTCGATCCACTTCTTGTTTGATCGATCGCGGAGAAAAGAGCAAATCCGCCATAATCGCACACACAATACCGATAACGATCTCGCTACAACGTTCGACGGCAAACTGCGGCGTAAGCAATGGTTCCGGCTGAATGGTGATCACAATGATCAGCGCGGTATAACCGGCCAGCCCCCACGCGTACGAGTTTTCTATTCGTACCAGCGAGGATATCCAGGTACAAAAACCGGCCCAGATACAGCACACCAGAATCATCAATAATGGTGCGCGGATCATCGCAATGATGATCACCAGTCCGGCAATACAGCCAATAAATGTGCCGATGATGCGCAAAAAGCCACGATAACGAATAGCGCCAGAATACGGTTCACCTCCCGCAGCAAAGGCCGGACCGGCGGCAACAATCGCCGCTGTCAGTACCGCCCAGCGTGGCGTTTCCAGCTGGAAGTGAAAGCCAACAAACAGCGCCAGTACAATGGCGGTCGCCAGTTTTACCGCAAAGCGAATATGTTGGTTAGCAATGGAGAAAATACCCATCGTGATTAACCAAACTCACGCAGGCGATGGGCCATTTTACGGAAGAACGAATCCTGGCTTTCGTCGCGATCTTGTTTGCCAGTGACCACCACTGTAGCAGTGGTGCCCGCAGGCCAGATGTTCTCTTGCTGGTTGTCGAGACGAATACGAACCGGAACACGTTGCGCAAGACGCACCCATTCAAGGTTAGAGTCTATAGTCGCCATCCCTTTGTCGTCACGCGTGCTGCTGGCGTTGGTGACCCCTGCGGCAACACTATCAACAGTCCCTTTCAGCACTTTGTTACTGCCAAGCGGCGTGATCTCTGCACGATACCCCGGACGCACCCCTTCCAGCTTAGTTTCTTCCATATAGGCCAGTACATAGAAGGAGTTCTGTTTCACCAGCGCAACCGCCGTTGATCCTCGAGTAATAAACTCACCGGTATAGACGTTGAGGTTGGTCACGCAGCCATCTGCTGGCGCGCGGATCACCGTGCGTTCAAGATCCAGTTTTGCCAGATCGCGGGTCGCCTGCGCTTTCGCTAACTGATGCAGAACCGTTTGTAGTACGTTGTTAGCCTGGTCGATCTCTTCGCGAGACATCGCCTGCACACCGAGACGGTTACGACGTCCGGCCTCCTGGCGTTTCTCCTGTGCCAGTACCTGATAATAAGCAACATCGGCTTGCGCTTCCTCAAGCGCCTTTTGATAGCGCGGCTGGTCGATGGTGAACAGTATCTGTCCTTTTTTCACCAGCTGGTTATCATGAACATTCACCTAGGTAATGAGTCCAGAAACGTCCGGCGCGATCGCAATGACGTCAGCGCTAAAGCGCGCGTCACGCGTCCAGGGGGATTCGGTGTAATAGACCTAGGCATTAAAAATTGCGATGAAGGCCAGAATGACTAATACGACCGTGATGGCCGTACGGGAGAATTTTCTTATTAGTGTTTTCACTTCAACCTCAAACGAACAGTCGCGATATCAAATAAAACAAGCAGCAATAGAGCGCGGTGTTGAACAACGCCGGATGCCAGACAAAGTCGTAGATACCTGTTGGCACAAGTACCCGGCGCACCAGCCAGAAAATCGCCAGTGATAAAAGCAATTCAAAAAATATCGGTGGGAAGGACAGCCCAAACACCACGATAACGGGAAACAGACTCATGTTGACCTTGGTTGTATAGAGAGAGCAGGCGTTATTATTTTCAGCATCTGTCGCCGCAGAGAAGGGCATGGAAAGCCGGGCGAGAGCAACATTGCTGTAGATTGATATTTAATATATTAGCGTAACTGTTATGCTGTTATCTATATTAGACTGGCCCCCTGAATCTCCAGACAACCAGTATCACTTAAATAAGTGATAGTCTTAATACTAGTTTTTAGACTAGTCATTGGAGTACAGATGATTGATGTCTTAGGGCCGGAGAAACGCAGACGGCGTACCACACAGGAAAAGATCGCAATTGTTCAGCAGAGCTTTGAACCGGGGATGACGGTCTCCCTCGTTGCCCGGCAACATGGTGTAGCAGCCAGCCAGTTATTTCTCTGGCGTAAGCAATACCAGGAAGGAAGTCTTACTGCTGTGGCCGCCGGAGAACAGGTTGTTCCTGCCTCTGAACTTGCTGCCGCCATGAAGCAGATTAAAG
>NZ_MECT01000103.1:0-6883 GCF_001722145.1 Shigella sp. FC1544 | reverse complement strand
ACGGTTGTGGCGCACGTCTTCGGTGAACGCACTCTGGCCACACTGGAGCGTCTTCTGAGCCTGCTGTCGGCCTTTGAGGTCGTGGTATGGATGACGGATGGCTGGCCGCTGTATGAATCACGCCTGAAGGGAAAGCTGCACGTTATCAGCAAGCGTTACACTCAGCGCATTGAGCGACATAATCTGAATCTGAGACAACATCTGGCAAGGCTGGGACGGAAGTCACTGTCGTTCTCAAAATCGGTGGAGCTGCATGACAAGGTCATCGGGCATTATCTGAACATAAAACACTATCAGTAAGTTGGAGTCATTACCCAACGTATTGATGCCGCTACGAAACGCTGCGCGCGGTTAATGGGTCATGTAGCGCGGTACGCAGAAGCTGCGCATTTTTGGCCTGTAAACGAAGCTGCCACTCTTCCATTTCATCCAGCAGACTGTTGAAGTCGAGAGCGAAGCGGTGAAACTCAGCGATACGTTCTTCAGAAACTCGTCGGGAAAAATTGCGGTTGGAACGCACATCATGTACGACATCGGTGATATTTTTCAGCGCTTCCACCAGGCCATTGTGCAAATGGCGGGTGAGGGTAATTGCGATGCCTGATGCCAGCAGAATACAACCGGTCAGTACGGCGAGCGAAAACCAGATAAAATGGCTGATTGAACTGTCGCGAGCGGTTAAGCGTACTTCGCCAATGGTTTCACCATTGTGACGAATCGGCTGAATGATGGGGGCGGGGAAGAGCCAGTGGCTTATGAAATTGCTGAAAGTATCGCCTGGATCCTTACGGGTGTAATGCCAGGCGCCAGAATATTTTGCTGCTTATCACGTACTTCTGCAGTTGAAAATTGCCCTTGCTGGCCCAGCGCTGCCAGTGTTTCAGTTGCTGCAGGGCCATCGGCAAAAACGACAGCTGCTTCCAGACTGTAAGTCATTGTTGCTGCTGTCAGTGCCAGGTTTTTTTGCGCGTACTGTTTCAGGGTCAGCACCGAGGTCACGGAAAGCAGCAACCAGATCAGCATCATAGTGATAAATATGCTGGTCATACTGATGTTGCGTAATGCTCTTTTAAACGTGGGGCGCTTATTAAGAGAATTATCGTTATCCATCATTTTTCTTCCGTGCGAGCATTAAGACATCCGGGTTGACCTTTACACCGCTACGCGATAAGGCATCCAGGTTTACGGCAAATCTGACGTCATTATTGTGGATGATCAGACAAAAGGCGCTACCAATAATGCACTCGGTATTTTGTTCGGCAATTAATAATAACGCCTTTGACGGATATTGTTCGGTTAATTCCATCTGGAATGTCGGTGACTCGTTGCCAAAATAAAAACCATTGCAGCCTGAAATCATCGCCTCTTGTTGAGTGTGAATGATGACAGGCAGATAAGGCAAAGATGTCGCGGCATTCTCTTGTAGGGCGGTACTAAAACGTGAAGATGAAAAGATACATAACTTTGGTGGCCCTGATAGCGCAGGCCAGCGGGTGTAACTGACAATACCGGAAACCATCATACGCACGTTTTTCGCAACGTCAGAAGGCTCCTGAGCGAGTATTGGTGCTCCCGTCAGCAGGAGAATCAGAAGTAAGAACAGTCAGTGAGAAAAACGCATTCAGGGATCCCCACCTTCTTCGCTCGAAATGCATCGATATTTTTTCAGAATGCTCATTAAAATATCATTTTTTCATGCGATCGTCATCAATGTGAGAAATAAAACACAATGAGTAAAATCTTATGTTTAATTTATTTGTGGGGTTTTAATTAATTTAATCGTATTGTGCTGGCATTTTCATCAGCCCCTTTTTGCCATACTTCATGCAGTTGGCTGGCACTTTCAACATTGTTACAGCTGGCAGGAAAGCTTTTACCGGAAAGTCCCCGGGCATAAGTAAAATCGGTCTGGCAAGTTTTCTTTTGTCCTTCGGCATATCCTTTAAGGTATAGACCGCGATCCGCCTGTGAATCGCCAAATGCATCGTCATCTTTTATGGCGCTGCCCGATATCGCATCTTCCATACCGACATCATACCAGTCGGTGCTGGTCAAGGTTGGCGCGTGAGTATAAGGATCAATCTGACATCCGCTAACCAGTAAAGCCAATAAGGGGGCGATAAACTTTTTCATCATTTCTTTCTCCTTTTTCAAAGCATAGCGGATTGTTTTTAAAGGAGGTGTAAATTTATTTGTACGAAATAAGCATCAAAGCGCGAGTAAATTGTTCGTGTAAAGAAAAGCGTACGAAATATGGATTGAAAACTTTACTTTATGTGTTATCGTTACGTCATCCTCGCTGAGGATCAACTATCGCAAACGAGCATAAACAGGATCGCCATCATGCAAAAAGACGCGCAGAATAACGTACATATTACCGACGAACAGGTTTTAATGACTCCGGAACAACTGAAGGCCGCTTTTCCATTGAGCCTGCAACAAGAAGCCCAGATTGCTGACTCGCGTAAAACCATTTCAGATATTATCGCCGGGCGCGATCCTCGTCTGCTGGTAGTTTGTGGTCCTTGTTCCATTCATGATCCGGAAACTGCTCTGGAATATGCTCGTCGATTTAAAGCCCTTGCCGCAGAGGTCAGCGATAGCCTCTATCTGGTAATGCGCGTCTATTTTGAAAAACCCCGTACCACTGTCGGCTGGAAAGGGTTAATTAACGATCCCCATATGGATGGCTCTTTTGATGTAGAAGCCGGGCTGCAGATCGCGCGTAAATTGCTGCTTGAGCTGGTGAATATGGGACTGCCACTGGCGACGGAAGCGTTAGATCCGAATAGCCCGCAATACCTGGGCGATCTGTTTAGCTGGTCAGCAATTGGTGCTCGTACAACGGAATCGCAAACTCACCGTGAAATGGCCTCCGGGCTTTCCATGCCGGTTGGTTTTAAAAACGGCACCGACGGCAGTCTGGCAACAGCAATTAACGCTATGCGCGCCGCCGCCCAGCCGCACCGTTTTGTTGGCATTAACCAGGCAGGGCAGGTTGCGTTGCTACAAACTCAGGGGAATCCGGACGGGCATGTCATCCTGCGCGGTGGTAAAGCGCCGAACTATAGCCCTGCGGATGTTGCGCAATGTGAAAAAGAGATGGAACAGGCGGGACTGCGCCCGTCTCTGATGGTAGATTGCAGCCACGGTAATTCCAATAAAGATTATCGCCGTCAGCCTGCGGTGGCAGAATCCGTGGTTGCTCAAATCAAAGATGGCAATCGCTCAATTATTGGTCTGATGATCGAAAGTAATATCCACGAGGGCAATCAGTCTTCTGAGCAACCGCGCAGTGAAATGAAATACGGTGTATCCGTAACCGATGCCTGCATTAGCTGGGAAATGACCGATGCCTTGCTGCGTGAAATTCATCAGGATCTGAACGGGCAGCTGACGGCTCGCGTGGCTTAAGAGGTTTATTATGGTTGCTGAATTGACCGCATTACGCGATCAAATTGATGAAGTCGATAAAGCGCTGCTGAATTTATTAGCGAAGCGTCTGGAACTGGTTGCTGAAGTGGGCGAGGTGAAAAGCCGCTTTGGACTGCCTATTTATGTTCCGGAGCGCGAGGCATCTATGTTGGCCTCGCGTCGTGCAGAGGCGGAAGCTCTGGGTGTACCGCCAGATCTGATTGAGGATGTTTTGCGTCGGGTGATGCGTGAATCTTACTCCAGTGAAAACGACAAAGGATTTAAAACACTTTGTCCGTCACTGCGTCCGGTGGTTATCGTCGGCGGTGGCGGTCAGATGGGACGCCTGTTCGAGAAGATGCTGACACTCTCGGGTTATCAGGTGCGGATTCTGGAGCAACATGACTGGGATCGAGCGGCTGATATTGTTGCCGATGCCGGAATGGTGATTGTTAGTGTGCCAATCCACGTTACTGAGCAAGTTATCGGCAAATTACCGCCTTTACCGAAAGATTGTATTCTGGTTGATCTGGCATCAGTGAAAAATGGACCATTACAGGCCATGCTGGCGGCGCACGATGGCCCGGTACTGGGGTTACACCCGATGTTCGGCCCGGACAGCGGTAGCCTGGCAAAGCAAGTTGTGGTCTGGTGTGATGGACGTAAGCCGGAAGCATACCAATGGTTTCTGGAGCAAATTCAGGTCTGGGGCGCTCGGCTGCATCGTATTAGCGCTGTCGAGCACGATCAGAATATGGCGTTTATTCAGGCTCTGCGCCACTTTGCTACTTTTGCTTATGGGCTGCATCTGGCAGAAGAAAATGTTCAGCTTGAGCAACTTCTGGCGCTCTCTTCGCCGATTTACCGCCTTGAGCTGGCGATGGTCGGGCGACTGTTTGCTCAGGATCCGCAGCTTTATGCCGACATTATTATGTCGTCAGAGCGTAATCTGGCGTTAATCAAACGTTACTATAAGCGTTTCGGCGAGGCGATTGAGTTGCTGGAGCAGGGCGATAAGCAGGCGTTTATTGACAGTTTCCGCAAGGTGGAGCACTGGTTCGGCGATTACGCACAGCGTTTTCAGAGTGAAAGCCGCGTGTTATTGCGTCAGGCGAATGACAACCGCCAGTAATAATCCAGTGCCGGATGATTCACATCATCCGGCACCTTTTCATCAGGTTGGATCAACAGGCACTACGTTCTCACTTGGGTAACAGCCCAATACCTTCATTGAACGGGTAATTTCCCCTAACTCTTTCAATGCTTTTTGCATTTCCGCTGATTCAAGATTGGCCTGAATATCCAGATAAAACATCTCTTCCCATGGATTACCGTGAATCGGGCGTGATTCCAGACGGGTCATAATCAGATTGTGGTTGCGCAGCACCAGCAACGCTTCAACCAGCGCACCGGCTTGTTGCCCGGTCGCCATTAACAACGTCGTTTTCGCCGGAACCTGGTCAGACACGTTAATGGCTTTACGTGCCAACACCACAAATCGGGTGAAGTTTTGTTGCTGATTCGCTTCAATACGCTCCAGTACCTGCAAACCGTACAAAGTGCCGCCAGCTTCGCTTCCCAACGCAGCAACATGCGGTGATTTTGCCTGTGCAACCTTTTCCATTGCCGCAGACGTACTTTCGGTATATTCAATCTTCCAGTGAGGATAACGATTAAGGAATTTGCTGCATTGCTGGAATGGCTGCGGATGGCTGTAGACCGTATTAATGGTGGATAAATCAGTCGTGCCGGAGACCAACAAACAATGGTCGATAGTTAACGTCATCTCGCCAACAATCGACAAGCTGGTATGTTGCAGCAGATCGTAAACGTCGTTTATGGCACCGGAGCTGGTATTTTCAATCGGTACGACGGCATAGTCGGCCTGGCCGGTTTCCACCTGATTAAAAATATCGGCAAATTTGGCGCAGCCACTTTCAATGAATTGCTCAAAGTGACGGGCAGCATACTGGCGCGCCGCAAGATGGGAATAAGAACCTTTGGGGCCGAGAAAAGCGATGCGTGCTGAGTGCGGATTAATTTTATTGAGATGTTGCTGGAGCAAAGCCTGCTGAGTTAATACGGAATCTTCAATGATGAGCTGGAACAGGCGAGTAATGTAATGGGCGTCCAGATGGTGCGCTTTACCGAGCGTAATTAATCTTTCCAGTAAATCGCGTTCACGATCAATATCTCGTACCGGGCGATGCGAGAGCAGTTTGGCTTTTCCCACCTCGACGGCCAGTTCGCGCCGCTCTGCCAGTAATGCTAATAATTTTTCATCCAGCGCGCTGATTTTCTCTCGCAGCGCCAGTAATGGATTTTCCGATGTCATAGTGTTGCCTTTTTTGTTATCAATAAAAAAGCCCCCCGGTTTGGGAGGCCTTATTGTTCGTCTTCGCATTCTGTTTCACACGACGAAACGCCTCCCATTCAGGGGAAGGTAAAAAAGAATGCGAAGAAAAACGGTGTGTGTTTCATGTTTGTTTCCTTAAGTGACTTTAGTACAGTACCCGTACTGTTTTCACGCTGTCAACAAAAAACGCGCCCGAAGGCGCGTTGGCGATACACTCAATATAAAGGACTACTCTTCTTCAACTTCTTCGACGAAGTTGGCGTCTTTCACCGATGTTGCGGCACGACGTGCTTCGCCTTTGTGCTGCAGTTTATTGAGCTGCCGTTCCAGCTTGTTGATCAATTCGTTAATTGCAGTGTACATATCTTCATGTTTACCACTGGCAACCAGAACGCCGTTAGGTGTATTGATTGTGGCGTCAGCAACAAACCCTTGTGGCTCTTTGGACAGAATGATATGTGGATTAATCAGATGTGTTTGCCATTTTTCCAGTTTGGCGAGACGGTCTGCGACATGTTGGCGGATGGCCGGAGTAATTTCCATTTGTTTGCTGGTAATGTTCATTGTCATAAATTTTACCTCTTGTCTTCCCGTCTTGGTGAATTCAGCATACCGTTCCTGATGTCAAAATGTGTGATGGGAATCTCATAATTTTGTCACTTTTTGTCAACGAATCTTTTTTGTGAGAAATCGCAGGAAGAGGTGTTTTTTTACTTGAGGAATATCTCAAAGCGAGCCATATTTGATGAGATCGATAGTGACTAAATCGCTTCAGTTTCACAACTAACAGAATAAAAAAACGGCAGCTCAAGGGCTGTAATGCCAGTCAGTTAAGCAACTGACTGGCTCTTTTTCGGGGCTGTGGGGTATTTCCAGGGCCTCTCCTTTACCACTCTCGGGAAGGCCCTTCCCCTTCTCGTCGGTAATTTCACAAGTTGTCCCATACTTGCAAGATCGCGCATCAGCTCCGGTATACGTCCCGGTGAAGCGTGAGGTGTACTGGCAATAGCGGATACTACCATTTGTTCTTTTTTTAAGCAGCCATCTGATGATATTTTTCCCTGAAGGCTGCCGGGGAGATATTCCCCAGACGAGAGTGACGACGCTGACGAT
>NZ_MECT01000102.1:0-6911 GCF_001722145.1 Shigella sp. FC1544 | reverse complement strand
CGATTTCCCAGAGCACCACGCTGGCCGACTGCTCCGCACGGGTGCATTCATTCAGTGTTTCCTGCCGGATATCCTGCATCAGTTCACCACCTGTTCAAAATCGGCCGTTACAGTCACCCATAACGCCCCCACGCTTGCCGACCATTTACGACAAACCACCCTGATCGGTTTCCAGTCATAAGGTGGCGTCCACTGAAATGCGCGGACGCCACCGTGCCGTTCCAGAAAGGCTTTTAAAGGTGGGTGTTCACCTTTACGAACACGTATCGTCACGCTGTAAGTCGACAGCAGATTATTCAGTCCCGCCGGGCGACGCTGTTCATAACCATCACCCAGCTTCACTGCCACCACTTTTGGCTCTGATACCACATTCATATCCGGGCGCACCTTCCAGCGAAACGTCTCCATTACCGGTATGCTCCACTTAACCGGCCACCATCACGGGCCTGCTGTTGCATAAAGTCCGCGGCCGCTTTTTTCCCGAGGTCATAAACCACCTTCAGTGCTGCCGGACCTATCTGCCCGTTCGTGCCGTCGTTATTGATCCCGATGTTGTACTGCGGGGCAAACATCACCATGCCTGAACCACCAGTATCCGCCACAACCCCCAGCTTACCATCAGCACCGCGACGCAGTGGCAGAATGGCTTCAGGTCCCGCTTCCCCCATCACACCCGCTCCTTTTGCAAAAGCAAAAAACGTCGGACGGTTAACCACCGTGCCACTGTAGCGACTCAAATCAGCAGACTGGTAAACACCGCCATCAGCATTAGTCGTGAAGCCGAATAAAGAACCGACGCCCTTTACCGCCTGCATCATGGCCATCTGTGCCATAATTCTGGCCATATCTGACAACAGGGAAGAGGTGAAGGATTTAAAATTCAGCTTACCGGTGGTACAGAATGTCGCCAGTGCATTACCGGCACTGCTGAATGCCACTGTAAACATCTGTTCTGCCGTTCCCGCCGCATTATCCGCATCCGCCGTAAAATTCTGAAACGCCCGCATGGCACCGTTTTTCCAGTCGCCCTGCGCCACTTCCAGTTCCTGCCAGTAGCGTTTGTTTTCATTCAGTTGTCGCTTCAGGCTCCCCTTCAGCACCTCCTCAGCCCTCCGGTAGTCCTCCGTCCCGTAAGTGCCTTTCTGGCGACTGTCATTCTCAAGCTGTTGCAACTGTTGCCGGTATTCCTGCCGGATGCGCAACTGTGCCTGGTAGCGCTGCCGCTGCTTATCCCCCATACCTGCAGTGGCAATATCCAGATTGTGCTGCTCACGCAGTGCACGTTCTTTGTCTGCCAGCTGGCTGGTCAGCTGAACCGTTTTTTTTCTCAGGTCGTTAAGCGCTGTCTGTTTCTGCAGCTCCTGCTGTTTCACATCCAGCAGCGTCAGCGCCTGAATCAGCTCATTCTTACGGGCCAGCACACTCTTTTCATCTGCCGTCAGCTTTTTCCCGTCCAGGTCGCTGATGCGCTGCTGCAGGGCCAGAAGCTGTTTATGCGCTTCAGTCATCCTTTCAGTGGCAATGCCTGCTGACTGTCTGGCAGCAGCAATCTGCCCTTCCACCTGTGCCTGCTGCTGACTGTACTGCAGCAATAACCGGGTGGCCTCATCATTACGGGTTGCCCGTGTATTTTTCTTAATGGCTTTTTCGTAACGTTCATTTTCACGCTGTATCGCCGCATCCCTGACAGCCTGGTCGGCGTACTGCATGGCATTAATACGCGCAATTTCCCGCTGATGTCGTGCAGCTTCCGTTTCATTCATCCGGTTCAGCACGGCATTTTCAGCATTCCGGCGTTTCTGTTGCTCCTGGTAATTCCGTTCTGCCTGCGCTTTTGCATCCTGCAAATCCTTCCGGCGTTTTTTCTCCTGAAGATCGTTAAGACGCTGCTGATCGTACTCCACCTGTGTGGAGGCGTTTGTCCACGGATATTTTTTCGCGCGCTGAATTTTTTCCTGTAACGCATCAATCTGCGCATCCAGCGAGTCTTCACGACCAATATTCATGGCCGCATCCCAGAACTGCTTCCACCAGTCAGACAAGGTTTGCAGCGTACTACCCAGCGCATTGAGATTATTATCAATATCAGATGTGCGTTTACCGGTTTCCTCTGCCAGCGCAGACATGGCGATCCGGGCCGCATCACTGGACCGCCCCTGCTCCCCAAGGACGCGTATCTGCTCAAGCTGAGTGGCAGTCAAAAAATGCAGCGCATTGTCCAGCGCCTTCGCGGCATTTACAGGATCATCCTTCAGCCGCTTAAACTGATTTATGGTATCGCTGACCGACTGGCCAACCGATCGCTCCATCTGTGCGGCAGCTTTCGCCACCATACCAATATCGTTTCCATGAAATGCCCCACTGCCCACCACCTGTGCCAGCGCACCGGCTGCCGCATGTTGCGTGATACCATTCCCGGATATGGCCCGGCTGAGTTTCCACAACTGCCCGACAGTGACACCGGCATAATGTCCCGTCAGCGCCAGCTGACGGTTAAATTCCTCGCCCTCCTTCCGGCCGTCATGCCAGGCTTTACCCAGACCCAGGACCGCCGCGACAAGTCCGCCAATAACGCCGCCAGTCATCATGCCTTTCGGCGACATCAGTGCGCCTGTCCATACGGCACGGTTAGCCAGCGTTATCCCGGATCCCCTCAGCGCACCAAAATTGCCGCGCGCCATCTGACTGATTAACACCCCCAGCTCCCGCCGGGCTGCCGCACTTTTCAGCCCCAGCGAATGTGTGGCTTTTCCTGCCCGCTCCATTTTGCGGATATACACTTCTCCAGCACTGCTTACCCCCAGCTGAGCCGCCCTGGCGCGAAGCAACTCAGAAGACGACAGATTCTGGCGGGTTGCCTGCTCTTTAAGCTGGCGGATAAACGCCGCTTTCTGCCGGGTGGCCTGTTCCTCTGCCTGCGTCAGGGCACGGGTTTTCGCCGTGATCTCCGAAATCAGCGCCAGATAATCCTGCTGACCAACCCCGCCACTGTTTCTGGCCTGTCGGATCTGCTGCTGAATACGCTGTAATTCCTGAAGCCCCGCACCGGCCTGTTTCACACTGTCAATCTGGCGATAAAAGGCGGCAGCCGCTTTATCCTGCGCCTCCGCCAGTGCCCTGGCCTGCGCCTGTTCCTCGCGCATTTTCTGATTCAGGGCATCCACGCGCAGACGGGTTTGTTCCACCTCACGGGCCATGCGTTCATGAGCCCGTGCATTCTTCTCCACCGTCTGCGCATGGGCTGATGCTGCTGTTGCAGCCGAAGAAGCCGCATGCATTGTCTGCCGGGCCGCCTGAGTCTGACGCTCCATAAAACGCTGCATACGGGCAGAAGACCGTTCTGCATCACCGGCTGCACCATTCAGAAGGTTTTTGATACGGGGAATTTCATTTTTAAACTCTGCCGCATCAATCCCCAAATCAATGACCAGGTTGGCTATCTGGTCCATAACGCACACCTCCGGAAATACCTTCCCCAAGATGCATCAGTTCTTCGTCCGTTCGCTCCGGTATCCCGTTCTCTTCCGGTAAAAGGCTGAAATCAGCCACCGCAGCATCACTGCTGCCGGACACCATTCTCACGATCAATGCCTTCAGCGAGGCAAACTGCGCATCCATCCACACATCACTGAAGCTCTGCATCCGGAAATAATCGCCCCCTCACCAAGCTCAGTGGCCGACATTTCCGACAGCATCCGCCGCCAGTCTGCCCGCCGGAACTCCCGGGCAAGCCGCATGACAAACTGCATTTCCCGCGTCAGGACTTTTCCGGCGTCAGCGCCTCATGATCATCATCCCCGGCATTCTCAATGGTCCCCATACCGCTCAGCGACAGAACCCTCTCCGCCCCCGCGCCCAGCGCATCATACGACCATGTTGTCATAATGGATGCGCAAAGCGTCTCAACATCCTGAGACTGCTCAGCATTCCACAGTGAGCGGGAAAGCAGCCAGGCATTGATATCCATTCCCATACGCAGAAAAGCAATCTGTCGTTCAGCCTCCGGCAGTTCTCCCTCCTGTGCATCAAACTTTGCCGTTCGCTGCTGAACAAACGTCAGATATTCAATTCTCTGCAGCCCGTACAGCTCACTGAGCACCACGGACTGTTTTTCATAATTAAACGTATCCTGTTTCAGAAACATCATGTTCTCCGGATGCAAAAAGCCCCGGATAACCGGGGCAATGATGAGTATCGTCCTGTTATGGTGCGCTGACGGTCACCGCAGCCACTGCCACAAACTCTCCGTCAGAGGTCATGCCCACGATGCTGACACTGCCCTGCTTCACGCCTTTCACCGTGGCCACAAGCCCGCTCAGGGTCACCGAAGCAGTCTGAGGATCTGACGAATGCACACTGATCGCTTTGTCACTGGCCCCATCAGGTTTTACTGTAAAGGTCAGTGTGGTGGTTGCTCCCGCTTTGACACTGACAGATGCCGGTGCCACCGTCAGTCCGGTAACACCCACGGTTTCAGCGCCCTCCTCTGCCAGATACGGACGCCCCACACCGCTGATTTTTACAGTACGGGTCATCACCTCTTTTGAGGTAATGGTTTTACCCAGTGAACTCATCCAGCCACGGAAAACATCAACCGTACCGTTGGGGTATTTGATACGAAACGCGCAGACTTCACCGGAATCGAACAACTGAACCAGTTTTTTCTGCCCGCTGTCACCCGGACGCCAGGCCAGCGTCGCCAAAGTATCACCGACGGATTTCTGCCCCTGGGTTGTCGTTTTCCAGTCTGCATCTTCATCATCGAGATAAGTGTCATCTTCTGCATCAGCGGTCATTTCGCCAGGTTGCAGATCCTTCACCATCGCAAGACGCAGCCAGTCAGTGTCCGACAAAGGGTTCGCAAACGCATCGCCCTTGCCGGTGTACATCCAGAACGTCGTTCCCGCACCTTTCGTCTTTGCCAGTGGATTTGGTGGTAAGCGTCAACGGAGCACCGTATTGACGCTTACCCTGAAGACATCGGTAAGTTGTGACGGCTGACAGCACATCCGTACTCCACCGGGAAGGAAGAGCGTGACTGGCTCATTCGTGACGGGCTGTGGTACATCAGCATGCAGTGGTGGCGCAATATGAACGTAAGCGTACAGCCTGCCAGTCGTCCTCATCCGTCATTTTTCCGGTGTACTGCGCATCACTCAGCCACACCGCCACGGCGGGCAGTTCCTGCGCATCAATAAATGCCGGAAGCCCGTCAAAAAGCACGACATTCCCCCCGCATTCGCCCTTCAGGCTTGCCAGTACTGCCTGGCGGATTTGTGTGTGCCTGTTCATCCCAAATGTATCCTCAGTTGCTGTTTCAGGGCATACCCCAGCTGTTTCGGCATTTCCGCGGCAATGATGCGGTCGCGGGCATCCTCAAATGCCTGTGTCAGCGGTCCGGCCAGCGGAATTTTCACAACCTCCACGGGCAGACGATTTTTTCTGGGCCGCCCCTTACTGTCCTTTCCTGTTTCAAAACACGCTTCAGGAAGACGCCTGAGAACATGCCAGCGACCGTTCGCCAGCTGCTGGATAAACGCACCACGAAAAAAGTATTTCCCCACCTTCAGTCCGTCACCGGCACGCCGGCATGTTGTGCCAAGCTTAATGGCGGGCAGATTGCCCCGGTTAACACGGATACGGGCATACATTTTTCCTGCCGGACTGGCTTTAAATACCCGGACGCGCTGACGCACCAGTTTCAGGGGGCCCCCCTTCACCTGGTTATCTCCCGCAACGGTATTCCTGGCGACCTGCCGGGTGGCAACCGAGACAACTTTTGCAGCAACCCGGTTTACTGCCCATGCGCTGGCCTGCGGCACCATACGGGTATCAAGACTGTTCAGATTGCGGATGGCATTCTCAAGCACCCTCATAATATCCCCCTGCCCTTACGTTTCCTGCTCCTTCACGCCGCAACCGGATATAACTACATCCGCCGTCATCAGGAGTAATACGATCCACGCTGAAAGACTCCCGGCCAATCATCAGCGAATCATTGCGACACAGCTGTAAAATATCTGCCGTTTTCACAAACAGGGATGGTAAAGAGTCTTCAATACGCACACCGCCGGCTACCAGAGAAATACTTTCAGGATCGTCAAAAACGCCGGAAATCCGGTGTCCTTTTAACTGGCCTGATGTAATGACTGCAGTAATGCCCATATTGCGAATAATGGCCCTGTCTGCGAGATCAAGCGCGGCATCAAACAGATTATCGAAATCAGCCACAATCCCCCCTGCTACTGCATTTTTACCAGGTCATCTTTTACCAGACTGGTGGCCATGCCGGCAGGCACGCGAAACACCGTTTCCGGCAGAACCAGTTTCACTGGCTTATCCTGTGTGGCGTGAAGCGCGTCAATATGCAGCGTCGTCCGTGCCACCACCCTGACCAGCTCATCCGTATTCTGAATCATCCTCTCCGGCGGAACTGCCTCCCCGTTATTTTCCTGCCCGGTAAGCACACTTGCCTGGTTGTCAGTGCCATCCACACCACCAAGCTCCTCTTCCAGCTCTGCCACACGCTGTGCGATATCTGCCGCGCTTCCCGACATATCAGGCTCACGCCCCAGCAATTCTGACAGCTCTTTCAGACGTTTCAGATTCTCGTCTTTCTTTGCCATATTTCTTTCCGGTTCAGTAAAAAACGGGGGCATACTGCCCTAATGCCAGTCAGTTAAGCAACTGACTGGCTCTTTTCGGGGCTGTGGGGTATTTCCAGGGCCTCTCCTTTACCACTCTCGGGAAGGCCCTTCCCCTTCTCGTCGGTAATTTCACAAGTTGTCCCATACTTGCAAGATCGCGCATCAGCTCCGGTATACGTCCCGGTGAAGCGCCCTGCAATGTCATCAGCATTCTCATCACCATTCCGCATGATTCTGAGAAACTCAGTTGATTCGGCCAGTAAC
>NZ_MECT01000101.1:0-7013 GCF_001722145.1 Shigella sp. FC1544 | reverse complement strand
CTGGCCGATAAACCGGGTCGGCGAACTGCTCCCCTGGCGCGTAGCACTGCCGACTGAATAACACATCCCCGTCAATACGGTTCTTGCTGCACGCTTACGCTAATCAAGCGACTATCAAAGGATTTAAGTCTAAGGTATAAGCGTGGGTTCTCTGCAAAAAACTTACGCCAAATGAGGCTTTTTTACCTCTTTTTTCAACATGTTGAAATTCGCCAGACAGTGTCTGGCTAATTAACACCATTGGGAATTCCGCAGACACCATCTGCAGAATTCCCATCGGCAAAGATTTGGCAGACGCTGTCTGCCAAATTGAGAGGCTGTTTGATATTTCCACAGCTTTTGTATTGCATCTCCTATTTTCGGTTTGTATATTCATGCAAATAAACGAAGGAAAGTTGCCATGATTTACATTGAACAGCTTGAATTAATCCATAAAAGTGGTGATGTGTTATATCCAGTAAAAATAACCAGAAAATCATCAGGAAAAACTGCCTTCCATCTTGTTCCATTCGGCTTAAATAAGACTCACGACCTTCTAGAGGTGGAAGATGCTTCAGAAGCAATTCGGCTGGTGATTGATGAACGTCATTCCATTCGCTGCAGTACACTTACAGCAACTATTACGAATAAAAAGGGCAAGCGAATTAAGCGGACAGGTATATACAGTATCAAGGGTGTTAACATAAAAGAATACAACGTCAGGTAATGGCACAGAGCGGTCCGTCAGTTCAGGTTTGGCTCTGTGCCAAAGATGGGTCAGGTCACACCTGATCTAATAAATTTAAGCCATTAAATCAGCCTTAACCTTCACCACCACCTTTTTAATCTCACCCGGCTCGCCGACAACGCATCCTGGTTTATGCGGTTCACTTGGCATAAACACGGCGAACATTCCCGGTTTTAAGATGATGGCTTGCTCGTTATCAATGGTGCTGCAAAGCTGATAATCATCCTCATGGTGGAACTCTTCACACTGGCGCGCAGTGCCTGCCATGCCAAACAGAATCCGTTCCTCACCGTTTAATAACAGCTGGATATCAATGTATTGCTCGTGCAATTCCGCTTTTTTCTCGACGGGCGATTGAGTGTTAAACGTCATGACATTCATAAAGATATTGTCGCCCTGTAATTCGTAACGACCCGGCGCTTTTTCTTGCGGTCTGGCAGCTAATGCCAGCGTTAACGCGTCCTGTAACGCAGGATGTAACCCAGCAGACGGTAATGACTGTACTTCACCCATCATCATAATTTTTCTCCCTGGGCCAACAGCGCAGCCCCAAGTAAACCTGCATCGTGGCGGTAGTGCGCCGCCAGTAAATCAACATGAAATGCCGCTGGCTCCTGCGCCAGATACGTTTCCACCAACGCCAGATACCCTTCTGCCAGACCAACGCTGCCACCGACCACCACGCACTGGCAATCAGTTGTGGCTTTAATATCAGCGATCAGCCTTGCCAGCACATGTGCGGAGCGGTGAATCAGTTGCTGCGCCTGCTCGTCGCCCTGCCCGGCGCGTGTGAAAATAGTTCTCGCATCCGCGCCCATGAGTTCACCTTGCGCTGCCGCTGCAATACCGCGACCAGAAGCAATCGCTTCCACGCAACCTGTGCGTCCACAGCCGCAGACTGGGCCGTGTGGATCGGCAAGCGTATGCCCGATGTGCCCCGCCAGACCGCCAGGGCCGGTAAGCAGTTTACCGCCGCTCACTACACCGCCGCCGACGCCAGTGGAAACGGTGATAAACACCATATCGGTTATATCGCCTTCCAGCGCCTGATACTCTGCCCATGCTGCGGCCTGCGCGTCGTTAATGGCAATGGTCGGCAAATTGGAAAGTTGTTCCAGCGTTTTGACTAACGGAAAGTGTAGCAATCCACCAAGATTATGCGGATTCAGCGCCAGCAAGCTGCCGTCGCGAATAATTCCGGTTGAAGCGATGGCAACCTGCTGCGCATGAGCTTGCAACGGGGCGACTAACGCGGCTAAGGCATCACGCAACGCCTGCGGAGTCTGGCTGGCTGGTGTCGGAAGTTCTCGGCGATCGCGGATCTGCCCGTCAGCGCCAATCAGCGCGGCGGCAAGTTTAGTACCGCCGATATCAATCGCCAACGTGGTCATAGCACCGCCTTTTTCATCGCTGTGTTGTACCACTGACAAATGTGTTCAAGACGCGTAATGGCAGAACCGACCGTCACCGCCCACGCGCCGTGGCGCATCGCATCTGCCGCCTGAGCAGGCGTGTTGTAACGCCCTTCGGCAATCACCCGACATCCGGCGTCGCTCAACGTTTTCACCAGCGCCAGATCCGGCTCTTCTGGCGTTTCAGGCGTGGTATAGCCAGAAAGCGTAGTGCCAATAATTTCGGCTCCCAGCTTTTGGCATGCCAGGCCGTCTTCCGGCGTTGAGCAGTCGGTCATCGCCAGTAAACCGTGATGGTGAATACGTGCCAGCAGCGTTTCAACAGGCACCGGACGCGGGCGGTCGGTGCCGTCAATGGCGATAATGTCCGCGCCCGCCTGCGCCAGCGCATCAACATCTTCAATATAGGCCGTGATGCGTACCGGAGAATCCTCCAGATCGCGTTTCACAATTCCAATAATCGGCACGCTCACCACCGCACGCGTGGCTTGCAGATTTGCCACACCTTCAATGCGAATGGCAACCGCGCCCGCCTGTTCTGCCGCTAATGCCATGGCAGCGACGATTTCGGGTTTATCGAGCGGGCTGTCCGGAACCGGCTGGCAGGAGACAATCAGGCCACCGTTAGCAGCGATTTTTTGATCCAGTTGTGCAAGTAACGACATACATCTTCCCTTAGCGAAAGGCCCGGTACAGAGACCGGGCAACAGGATTAACTTTTGGTTTTGACTAAATCGTTTTTGGCGCTGCCAAATGGCACGGCACCGCTAAATGGTTTGCCGTCGATAGCGTCATGAGTACGCAATGCTTCCGGGCGCAGCCAACGCTGAACGCGGGAAGGCATATCCAGACCAATCAGCAGGATCACCACAAATGTCAGACTGAACGATAGCGATGCCAGCGCAGTACCCAGATCCAGACGTTGAGCGATCAACGCGCCGATGATTGGGGCCAGTGCGCCGCCCAATGCGCCAACGTTGTAGGTAAAGCCCAGGCCCGCTGCACGCTGGTCGGTATCGAAATAACCGCCAATCAGTTTCGGTAAGATCCCGGCGATCCCTTGTCCAAGCATTTGCTGGAAGAACAGTAACAGACCGAGCACCCAGACGTTTGCGCCGCCAATCGCAAATACCGGAATAATCAACAGCTGCGAGGCCAACAGGCTACAAACGTAGGCTTTGCGGGTTCCCAGCCAGTCACCGAGGAAGCCGCCGACACAGCACCCCACCGCAGCCCCAAAGCCGCTAAAGAACAGCACATTGGCGACAGTATGCGGGTTATAAGCCAGATCGGTTTTCAGATACGTTGGCAGCAGCGCCTGAATCGGCCATGAGTAGAGGAAAGCAAACAACACGACCACCATCAGCATTACGCCCGTTGGCCAGCGTTTACCCGTACTTTGCACCATAAAGCTGATAAAGATTGCGGCGCATAACAGCCCAAGAACAGCGACGATCGCGGCATTTTGCAGGTTACCGGCGAAGCAAAACCACAGCGCAGTAGCCGCCGCCAGTGTCATTACGATATTGGCAATGCGATGTTCACCACGGTAGAGAATATATACCATCGTGCGTACTGGTGCTTTACCTGCATGTTTCTCTTTCCAGTCTTCCGCTTCCGGGATGTTTTTACGCAGCCAGAGAGCAAAGATGATAGGCAAAATGCCGATAAAGAACAGCGCACGCCAGCCCCAGACCGGAACCACCAGGCTATAGACCTGAGCGGCAACGACGGCCCCCACAGAGAAGCCTGAAATCAGAAAACCACTGGCTTTGTTACGCAGATGTTTTGGCCAGCTTTCAATGACATAGGTGGCGCTGGAACCGTATTCACCCGCCATCCCCATGCCGATGACCAGACGCGCGATAAACATGGTGATGTAGCCTGGCGCAAAGCCGCAGGCCAGCGTCCCGGCCGAGAAGAGAACGATGCTGGTGACCATTGCCAGACGACGCCCGTAGCGGTCACCCATAGCGCCGAGCATCAGGCCGCCGAACCAGCGAGAGATAAAGGCTGCGGAGATCAGACTTGCCGCCTGCACCGTCGTCAGCCCGAATTCACCCTGTACTTCGGTGAGTACCAGGGCGATTAAAACGAAATCAAAACCGTCAAGCAGATATCCCAACCAGGCAGCGGAAAATGCGCGCCATTGTGCACGGTTGAGATGGCGATACCACGGGATATTCTGGGTTGTAGTACTCATTGTGAGTCTCCCGCGGTGGGCGATGCCCACACGCTTTGGTATAAAAATTGTAGGGTACAGATGCGTTTATTTCCCCTCACCCGGTAGGGGCGAGCGAGGGGAAACAACTCACCCGCGCTCTTGCATCAACTGCTGGGCCAGCGCCTTCAGTTCTGGCAGATATTTTTCATCTACCGGTCCAAACGGTTTGCGGCACAGCGGCACAGAAACGACATCCATATAATGGAGGACAGTTTTCAGGCCGCGGAATACGCCCGTTTTGATCAGTAAATCAATGACTTTATTGCATTCAGTTTGCAGTTTCTGCGCGGTCTGGATATCGCCTTCTTTCAGCGCCTTAACGATCCCCTGATAGCGCCAGCCCATGATGTTGTAGGTACTACCGATACCACCATCAGCGCCCGCCAGCAGACCAGAGGCGAAGATTTCGTCGTAACCGTTATAGAGCACAAGATCAGGATGTTCACGACGGATCTGCTCCATCTGATAGAGATCGCCAGAGGTCTGTTTCAGCGCACCTACGCCAGGCAATGTAACAAGTGTGTTGATCTGATCCAGGGTCAGTTTTACCCCACTCAGGGCTGGAATGTTGTACACCACCATCGGCAAACCATCCGCCGAATCAATAATTGCCCGATAGTGATCGCAGTGTTCTTCAAAGCTGAAAGGATAGTAGAACGGCGTGACGGCGGAGACGGCATCGAAGCCATAACGTTTAGCCGATGCCGCAAGTTGTTGGCTTTCGGCGGTGCTGACGCAACCGACGTGGGCGATGAGTTTAATCTTACCTTTCGCCTCTTCGGCGACGATTTCCAGTACCTGTTCACGCTCGGAAAGGCTTTGTACAAAGGCCTCGCCGGTCGAACCACCCACGTATAAACCGTCGATGCCCTGCTGAATATTGAACTGAACCAGGCGACGCAGACTCGCTTTATCCAGTGCTTGTTGTTGGTCAAAAGGAGTCAGGAGTGCAGCCATTACGCCACGTAAATTCGTTGCCATAAATACCTCTGAAGTGATGCTTGTCTGATAAACGATATACCTTTATACCTGTTATACCAGATCAATTAAGCAACACCCCATACAGAAAGCTTATAATGCGATCTGCTTCACTAAAGTGGCATTATTTCTTTTTGTTGGTGGTCTGACCGAAAGCGTGCCAGGTAGCAGAGACGCTGTTGAGATGCGATTGCAACGCACGATCGGCTTCGTCAGGATCATGACGGCGGATCGCATCAACGATCGCAATATGCTGTTGATAACTAACGTTGTTATGTTCGTGCAGTGCCTGATCGGTAACCGTTGGGCGTGCGGCAATAAGCCAGTCGAGCAGGGCAACGTGGATCGCCATGAAGATTGGGTTACCGGGGATCTCCGCCAGCACGCGGTGGAAATCAACGTCTGAACGAATGAATGCCGCGTTGTTATCCAGCGACTGACTGTTGATTTCCAGTGCTTTTGCCAGCAAATCGATTTGCTCATCGGTGGCATGTTCAGCCGCATAGCGCACCAGACTGGATTCAAAGAACAGACGTAATTGTTCGAAATGGGCAATCCCACCGGGATGAGAAAGGAAATCTTTCGCCATGCCGGAAAGCTCACCGATGATAGTGTCCGCAGAAGGACGCGAGACGCGAGCGCGTTCGCCGTTGTTTATTTGCACCAGACCTTTGCGTTTTAACGCTGCCAGCGCTTCACGCACCGAAGGACGCCCGACGTTAAAGAACGCCATCAGTTCGCGTTCAGACGGTAATTGTTCACCTTCGCCAAATTCACGACGGCGGATCATCTGTTCCAGCTCTTCTTCCACCATTTCGGAGAGTTTTTTACGCGCCAGCGGGCGGCTACGCAAGTTGCGACCAATTGCAGGTGAAGAATCTTCGGTTTGCGAATCAAATGCGTTCATAAGGCCCATTCTGTAAGGTCAGTGTGATTAACATCATCAGTGACATCCTATCACAGGATTGAAAGTAGGGGAAAATGGCAGGTTTTTCTCTTTGTGCCTCATCATTACCATAATTAACGGAATAATTAACTATTGCGAAAAATTAATGTAACGCAGATAAAAACATCCCGTTTGAATTATTTATAAGACTATTCACGAGCATTATGAATATTATGAATGCGTTCTTGCAAAATAATCATAAGCGCATATTTTTTTAATGAAAAATTACCTCACCTACAATTAAAAACACGACATCCGCACCATAAATAGACTTGCAAAAAATATAACATCATTGTTTTCAATCTGCCGTTTATGGGATTGACAGTTTTCTTTTGACACGGAGTTCAACAATGTTCGGCATAATTATATCTGTCATCGTATTAATTACGATGGGCTATTTGATCCTGAAAAACTACAAACCTCAGGTGGTGCTGGCTGCCGCAGGTATCTTCCTGATGATGTGCGGTGTCTGGTTAGGGTTCGGTGGTGTACTCGATCCCGCCAAAAGCAGCGGCTACTGGTAATGACTCCAACTTATTGATAGTGTTTTATGTTCAGATAATGCCCGATGACTTTGTCATGCAGCTCCACCGATTTTGAGAACGACAGCGACTTCCGTCCCAGCCGTGCCAGGTGCTGCCTCAGATTCAGGTTATGCCGCTCAATTCGCTGCGTATATCGCTTGCTGATTACGTGCAGCTTTCCCTTCAGGCGGGATTCATACAG
>NZ_MECT01000100.1:0-7019 GCF_001722145.1 Shigella sp. FC1544 | reverse complement strand
GAACCCTGAACAATGCTACCGCCATACTGCGTCATGTCGCCCTGACGCGCTGCCGGTTTTCCGCTCATTTCTCATCCTTGTTTTATCGGGTTATTTGTCTGCTGACAGGCAAAACCCTACAGATTTATAAGAAAGCCTGAAGTGAGATATCCATCAGAGTGAAATAATTAGGAAAATATTTATATCACCATGATAAATATGTGATTTATTTGGAAGTAACAAACCATCAACATTTTCTGCCCTTTTTCCCATCACCATGCCATACTGATATTTTTCCTCGCACAAAGGACTCGGCATGAAACTCGTCGGTAGCTACACCAGCCCGTTTGTACGCAAACTTTCTATTCTGTTGTTAGAAAAGGGCATAACTTTCGAATTTATTAATGAACTGCCCTATAACGCGGACAACGGCGTGGCGCAATTTAACCCGTTAGGAAAAGTGCCGGTGCTGGTGACCGAAGAGGGCGAATGCTGGTTTGATTCGCCGATCATCGCTGAATATATTGAGTTAATGAATGTCGCTCCGGCGATGTTGCCGCGCGATCCGCTGGAGTCGTTGCGGGTGCGCAAAATTGAGGCGCTGGCGGATGGCATTATGGATGCCGGGCTGGTATCGGTGCGTGAACAGGCGCGTCCGGCGGCGCAGCAGTCTGAAGATGAATTGTTACGCCAGCGGGAGAAAATCAACCGCAGTCTGGATGTGCTGGAAGGATATCTGGTCGATGGCACACTCAAAACCGATACGGTCAATCTGGCGACTATCGCCATTGCCTGTGCTGTCGGATATCTCAATTTCCGCCGCGTTGCGCCAGGTTGGTGTGTCGACCGCCCACACTTAGTCAAACTGGTCGAAAACCTGTTTAGCCGCGAAAGTTTTGCTCGCACCGAACCGCCAAAGGCTTGATGCGCGATATGTCCTCCTGACCCATCTCACGTTACAATCCGTGGTTATGTTAAACGCCCTTCTCCGTGTGAGAGGGCCTTGATTAGCCAGGTTTCCTATGACAACCGAAACGCGTTCCCTCTATAGTCAACTTCCGGCTATTGATCGCTTATTGCGCGATAGCTCCTTCCTTTCTTTGCGTGATACTTATGGTCACACCCGCGTGGTGGAATTGTTGCGTCAGATGCTCGACGAAGCGCGAGAAGTGATTCGTGACAGCCAGACGCTTCCTGCGTGGTGTGAAAACTGGGCGCAAGAAGTCGATGCCCGGTTGACGAAAGAGGCGCAGAGCGCGCTGCGTCCGGTGATCAACCTGACGGGAACCGTGCTGCATACCAACCTTGGACGAGCTTTACAGGCGGAAGCCGCGGTGGAAGCCGTTGCGCAGGCTATGCGTTCGCCAGTGACCCTCGAGTACGATCTGGACGACGCTGGACGCGGACATCGCGATCGGGCGCTGGCGCAACTGCTGTGCCGTATTACGGGGGCGGAAGATGCCTGTATCGTCAATAACAATGCGGCGGCGGTGTTATTGATGTTGGCGGCCACTGCCAGCGGGAAAGAGGTGGTAGTATCTCGCGGCGAATTGGTGGAGATTGGCGGCGCGTTTCGTATTCCCGATGTTATGCGTCAGGCAGGCTGCACCCTACACGAAGTAGGGACCACCAACCGCACGCACGCGAATGATTATCGTCAGGCGGTGAATGAAAATACCGCACTGTTGATGAAAGTACATACCAGTAACTACAGCATTCAGGGGTTCACCAAAGCGATAGATGAAGCGGAACTGGTGGCGCTCGGCAAAGAGCTGGATGTTCCCGTAGTGACTGATTTAGGCAGTGGCTCGCTGGTCGATCTTAGCCAGTACGGTTTGCCGAAAGAGCCAATGCCGCAGGAGTTGATTGCGGCGGGCGTCAGTCTGGTGAGCTTCTCCGGCGACAAGTTGTTAGGCGGGCCGCAGGCAGGGATTATCGTTGGTAAAAAAGAGATGATCGCCCGCCTGCAAAGCCACCCGCTGAAGCGTGCATTACGCGCGGATAAAATGACCCTCGCGGCGCTGGAAGCCACGTTGCGTCTTTATTTACACCCTGAAGCTCTGAGTGAAAAATTACCGACCCTGCGCCTGCTTACCCGCAGCGCAGAGGTCATTCAAATCCAGGCACAACGTTTACAGGCTCCCCTTGCCGCACATTACGGCGCGGAGTTTGCGGTACAGGTTATGCCATGTCTTTCGCAGATTGGCAGTGGTTCGCTGCCGGTTGATCGCCTGCCGAGCGCGGCATTAACGTTTACACCCCATGATGGACGCGGTAGCCACCTTGAGTCATTAGCCGCCCGCTGGCGTGAATTGCCAGTGCCGGTGATTGGTCGTATTTATGACGGACGATTGTGGCTGGATTTACGCTGCCTTGAAGATGAGCAACGGTTTTTGGAGATGTTGTTGAAATGATTATTGCGACTGCCGGACACGTTGACCACGGCAAAACAACCTTATTGCAGGCGATTACTGGCGTAAATGCTGACCGTCTGCCGGAAGAAAAAAAGCGCGGCATGACCATCGATCTCGGCTATGCCTACTGGCCGCAGCCGGATGGTCGCGTGCCTGGTTTTATCGACGTACCCGGTCATGAAAAGTTTCTTTCCAACATGCTGGCGGGCGTTGGTGGTATCGATCACGCGCTGTTGGTGGTGGCGTGCGATGACGGCGTGATGGCGCAGACCCGTGAGCATCTGGCGATTTTGCAGCTGACCGGTAACCCGATGCTGACAGTGGCGCTGACCAAGGCCGATCGCGTGGACGAAGCGCGTGTTGATGAGGTTGAACGCCAGGTAAAGGAGGTGCTGCGGGAATACGGTTTTGCTGAGGCAAAACTGTTTATCACCGCAGCAACCGAAGGTCGGGGAATTGATGCCCTGCGCGAGCATCTGCTTCAGTTACCAGGACGTGAACACGCCAGCCAACATAGTTTCCGCCTCGCGATCGACCGCGCATTTACCGTAAAAGGTGCCGGGCTGGTCGTCACCGGTACGGCGTTAAGCGGGGAAGTGAAGGTAGGCGATTCACTCTGGCTGACTGGTGTAAATAAACCGATGCGTGTACGTGCGCTGCATGCACAAAACCAGCCAACAGAAACCGCCCATGCCGGGCAGCGTATCGCGCTTAACATCGCGGGTGATGCGGAAAAAGAGCAGATTAACCGTGGCGACTGGCTGCTTGCCGATGCGCCGCCAGAGCCGTTTACACGGGTGATTGTCGAGCTTCAAACCCATACACCGCTGACCCAGTGGCAGCCGCTGCATATTCACCACGCCGCCAGCCACGTCACGGGACGCGTTTCACTGCTGGAAGATAACCTTGCTGAACTGGTCTTCGACACCCCGTTATGGCTGGCAGATAACGACCGCCTGGTATTGCGCGATATCTCTGCCCGCAACACGCTGGCCGGAGCGCGCGTCGTGATGCTTAACCCGCCGCGTCGCGGTAAACGTAAACCAGAGTATCTGCAATGGCTGGCTTCCCTCGCCAGGGCACAGAATGATAGCGAAGCGTTAGCCGTTCACCTGCAACGCGGCGCGGTTAATCTTCCTGATTTCGCCTGGGCGCGCCAGCTCAACGGCGAAGGGATGCGCGAACTGCTGCAACAGCCTGGCTATATTCAGGCTGGTTATAGCTTGTTGAATGCGCCGGTTGCCGCTCGCTGGCAACGGAAAATTCTCGACACATTAGCGACTTATCATGAGCAACATCGCGATGAACCTGGGCCTGGGCGCGAACGTCTGCGACGTATGGCGTTGCCAATGGAAGATGAAGCGCTAGTACTGTTGCTGATTGAAAAGATGCGCGAAAGCGGCGACATCCTCAGTCATCACGGTTGGCTGCATCTGCCGGATCACAAAGCGGGCTTCAGCGAAGAGCAGCAGGCCATCTGGCAAAAAGCAGAGCCGCTGTTTGGTGACGAGCCGTGGTGGGTGCGTGATCTGGCAAAAGAGACGGGTACCGACGAGCAGGCAATGCGCCTGACGCTACGCCAGGCGGCGCAGCAAGGAATAATTACCGCGATCGTCAAAGATCGTTATTACCGTAACGATCGGATTGTCGAATTTGCCAATATGATCCGCGATCTCGATCAGGAGTGTGGTTCAACCTGCGCGGCGGATTTCCGCGATCGCTTAGGCGTAGGCCGAAAGCTGGCAATTCAGATTCTGGAATATTTTGACCGCATTGGCTTTACGCGTCGTCGTGGAAATGATCATTTATTGCGCGACGCATTATTATTTCCGGAAAAATAAGGAAATGATTAATTAATTTTTAAAATAAATTAATACAAATTTCTTATGATTTTAAAAAAAGCACATTGTTTAATGAATACAATGTGCTTTTTATTAGATTAATTTTGATAATTAATAATAATGGTCATATTTTCGAATGAAAATCCTCAGTAAGCTTCCCACCCTTTTTTACACTTTCAGGAGTGTGTTATGGCATCTTCAACTTTCTTTATTCCTTCTGTGAATGTCATCGGCGCTGATTCATTGACTGATGCAATGAATATGATGGCAGATTATGGATTTACCCGTACCTTAATTGTCACTGACAGTATGTTAACGAAATTAGGTATGGCGGGCGATGTGCAAAAAGCACTGGAAGAACGCAATATTTTTAGCGTTATTTATGATGGCACCCAACCTAACCCCACCACGGAAAACGTCGCCGCAGGTTTGAAATTACTTAAAGAGAATAATTGCGATAGCGTGATCTCCTTAGGCGGTGGTTCTCCACACGACTGCGCAAAAGGTATTGCGCTGGTGGCAGCCAATGGCGGCGATATTCGCGATTACGAAGGCGTTGACCGCTCTGCAAAACCGCAGCTGCCGATGATCGCCATCAACACCACTGCGGGTACGGCCTCTGAAATGACCCGTTTCTGCATCATCACTGACGAAGCGCGTCATATCAAAATGGCGATTGTTGATAAACATGTCACTCCGCTGCTTTCTGTCAATGACTCCTCTCTGATGATTGGTATGCCGAAGTCACTGACCGCCGCAACGGGTATGGATGCCTTAACGCACGCTATCGAAGCATATGTTTCTATTGCCGCCACGCCGATCACTGACGCTTGTGCACTGAAAGCCGTGACCATGATTGCCGAAAACCTGCCGTTAGCCGTTGAAGATGGCAGTAATGCGAAAGCGCGTGAAGCAATGGCTTATGCCCAGTTCCTTGCCGGTATGGCGTTCAATAATGCTTCTCTGGGTTATGTTCATGCGATGGCGTACCAGCTGGGCGGTTTCTACAACCTGCCACACGGTGTATGTAACGCCGTTCTGCTGCCCCATGTTCAGGTATTCAACAGCAAAGTCGCCGCTGCACGTCTGCGTGACTGTGCCGCTGCAATGGGCGTGAACGTGACAGGTAAAAACGACGCGGAAGGTGCTGAAGCCTGCATTAACGCCATCCGTGAACTGGCGAAGAAAGTGGATATCCCGGCAGGCCTACGCGACCTGAACGTGAAAGAAGAAGATTTCGCGGTTCTGGCGACTAATGCCCTGAAAGATGCCTGTGGTTTTACTAACCCGATCCAGGCAACTCACGAAGAAATTGTGGCGATTTATCGCGCAGCGATGTAATCATCATTCCACAACGGCTGGCAAATTGTCAGCCGCTTTTTCAACTATCTCTGTAACCCTTGCCCGTAAATTCGTGATAGCCGTCGTAAAGCTGTTACCGACTGGCGAAGATTTCGCCAGTCACGTCTACCCTTGTTATACCTCACACCGCAAGGAGACGATCATGACCAATAATCCCCCTTCAGCACAGATTAAGCCCGGCGAGTATGGTTTCCCCCTCAAGTTAAAAGCCCGCTATGACAACTTTATTGGCGGCGAATGGGTAGCCCCTGCCGATGGTGAGTATTACCAGAACCTGACGCCGGTGACTGGGCAGCTGCTGTGCGAAGTGGCGTCTTCGGGCAAACGAGACATCGATCTGGCGCTAGATGCTGCGCACAAAGTGAAAGATAAATGGGCGCACACCTCGGTGCAGGATCGCGCGGCGATTCTGTTTAAGATTGCCGATCGAATGGAACAAAACCTCGAGCTGTTAGCGACAGCTGAAACCTGGGATAACGGCAAACCCATTCGCGAAACCAGTGCTGCCGACGTGCCGCTGGCGATTGATCATTTTCGCTATTTCGCCTCGTGTATTCGGGCGCAGGAAGGTGGGATCAGTGAAGTTGATAGCGAAACCGTGGCCTATCATTTCCATGAACCGTTAGGCGTGGTGGGGCAGATTATCCCGTGGAACTTCCCGCTGCTGATGGCGAGCTGGAAAATGGCTCCCGCGCTGGCGGCGGGCAACTGTGTGGTGCTGAAACCCGCACGTCTTACCCCGCTTTCTGTACTGCTGCTAATGGAAATTGTCGGTGATTTACTGCCGCCGGGCGTGGTGAACGTGGTCAATGGCGCAGGTGGGGAAATTGGCGAATATCTGGCGACCTCGAAACGCATCGCCAAAGTGGCGTTTACCGGCTCAACGGAAGTGGGCCAACAAATTATGCAATACGCAACGCAAAACATTATTCCGGTGACGCTGGAGTTGGGCGGTAAGTCGCCAAATATCTTCTTTGCTGATGTGATGGATGAAGAAGATGCCTTTTTCGATAAAGCGCTGGAAGGCTTTGCACTGTTTGCCTTTAACCAGGGCGAAGTTTGCACCTGTCCGAGTCGTGCTTTAGTGCAGGAATCTATCTACGAACGCGGTAATGACTCCAACTTACTGATAGTGTTTTATGTTCAGATAATGCCCGATGACCTTGTCATGCAGCTCCACCGATTTTGAGAACGACAGTGACTTCCGTCCCAGCCTTGCCAGATGTTGTCTCAGATTCAGATTATGTCGCTCAATGCGCTGAGTGTAACGCTTGCTGATAACGTGCAGCTTTCCCTTCAGGCGTGATTCATACAGCGGCCAGCCATCCGTCATCCATACCACGACCTCAAAGGCCGACAGCAGGCTCAGAAGACGCTCCAGTGTGGCCAGAGTGCGTTCACCGAAGACGTGCGCCACAACCGT